>CAMBIM010000128.1 GCA_945867505.1 Chitinophaga pinensis | reverse complement strand
AATGATTATTTGGGTTTAAAGTTTACCGGTCAGGTGGCAACAAACGGAACAGTAGGCGCGGGTTTAAATGCGCAATACGCTTTGCGTTATAAGTTTACCGGCTCTCTTAATTTCTCTTACCTGCGTTCGCGGCCATTTGACCCGGATTTGCCAACTTCAAAATCTACTAACTCTTATAGTTTAAGCTGGACGCACACGCAAGACCCACGCTCTATGCCCAATTCAAGTTTTGGTGCCAGCGTGCAGATGCAAAGTGCCGATTTTTACCAAGCAAGCCGCATTACCGATACCCGCTTGTTAAGTACGTCTTTCAACTCATCGGTTAATTACGGACATAGTTTTGCGGGAACACCTTTTTCTATTTCTATTGGTTTGCGCCATCAGCAGAACTTGTTGAACAGAACTATCGCTTTCAGTTTGCCAAATATTCGTTTGGGGATGTCTAGGGTAGCCCCCTTTAAAAGCAAAGTGCAAACGGGTATGACTAAGTGGTACGAAAACATTGGTATTACTTACTCGCTCGATTTTCAGAATACCGTATCTACTTTTGATTCTACTTTGTTTCAACAATCAACGTTGGGTAAGTTTAGAATGGGAATAAACCAAAGCGTAAGTATTGATGCCCCTTTAAAGATTTTGAAATATTTGAACGTAACACCAGCCTTTAATTATCAAGAGCGCACTTATATGAAAGGCGTTGAAAAATGGTGGGATGCCGATACTGTTTACAATATTAGAACTGATGGAAAAGTAGATACAATATACGGGCAGCTGAAAACCAGGACGGTAGATAAATTTAATTCCACCCGAAATTTTTCCGCCAGCCTTACTTTAGGAACAAAGGTTACCGGTATTTTTAAATTTCACAACAAGTATTTAAAGGCAATTCGCCACACGTTTACACCGAGTGTTTCTTTTAGTTATAGTCCCGATTTCGGCAGCGATTTTTGGAAGTTCTACCGGTATGTGCAGAGCGATGCTAATGGTGGCACTACTAAATACAGTGCCTTTGAACCCGAGGCATTATATGGCGTGCCGGGTAGTGCCATAAGGCGCAGCCAGGTGGCACAGATGAATTGGAACTTGAATAACAACTTTGAAATGAAAACCTTTTCGAAGAAAGATACGGTAAACCATGAGCAGAAAGTTGGTTTGTTCGACCAGGTAAATTTAAACGGAGGTTATAATTTTATTGCCGATTCGTTGCGTTTGCAGCCGTTCAATCTTACAGTTGTTGCAGCGCGTATTTTTAATTTAATTAACCTAAATTTTAATGCTGTTTTTGATCCCTATACAGTTGATTCATTTAACCGCAGGATAAATACCTATCAGTATTCCAAGAACCGCCAGTTGTTACGTTTTGCAACGGCTAATGTTAGTGCAAGTATGTCGCTGCACTCTAAGCAACGTCCATCAATCGCCAATAATGATGCAGCACCAAAATATATGGGCGATTATGTTTCGTATAACCCGAACCAAGTTTACAATTTCGATATTCCGTGGAATATTTCGTTGGCGTATAATTTCAATATTAGTAAAGGAACTACTTATAATCCCGATACGGTTATTACTGTTCAATCTATACACGCTTCTACCGATTTTAATTTAACGCCACATTGGAAAGTAGCATTAAGCACCGGTTTCGATATTTCACGTAAACAAATAACACTTACCAATTTGTCAGTAATACGCGACCTGCATTGCTGGGAACTTACTTTTAACTGGACACCGGCTTTGCCCACCTTTAGTCAGCAGCAATTCACCATCATTTTGCATCCTAAATCAGCTACGCTAAAAGATTTGAAATTGCAGAAGAGAAACTCGCTACAGAATTTATAATGGAGGAGTGTTCTTTAGAATAGCACTGAAATCATCATTCAGTTGCTGGCGATGGAAGAGAAGCTTTGCTGTAAGCTCACCATTATTTTGTGTAAACGTAAACAGATTCCACCGTGCAAATACTTTTTTCATAAACGAATAAAACTGCAAACTATACCAACCGGTTGCGGGAATAAACAATGCAAAAGCAAGCGTTAATATTCCGCTTTTCGAAAACAGGGCAACCAACAGCAATTGAAAAAGATAGTAGCCAATCCAACCAAACATACCAATTACGAAATTGACTGATGCGTGGAAGTGTACCTGCTTTACTTTCTTATCGGCAGTAGCATATGCATAGCGGTAAGGCAAGTAGTTAAATGCAATCCCTAATATATGCAGTGGCATTCCTAGCCCAACTAGAAATAAATCTCCTGCGGAGGAAAGAAAACTCAAGGCTTCTATCTTTCCCTTTACAAATAAACCAGGCGATAGTTTAAGTTTATCTAAAGCATCGTGGTAATCTCTAAGTTGATGTTTGAACTGTTTTAAACTTTCGTGGTATGTGTTATTAAAGTGGTTTATGGCATTAGCTATTTGGCAATTGGCTTGGTAATCATGTTGCAGGTTTTCTGCATCTAACTTTAAAGTTTGCATCAACTGCGGTATATAAAGGGCTAACACATCTTCATACAACTTATCGTTACTGTGTTTATGAATATCTACAATCAGCTTGCGCATTTCACTCTCCAGTTGTTGCGTAAAATTATTGATGGCTTTTACGGCATCCTGTTCGTATTGCGCTTTGTATTCTTTCAAATAAATAGGCTCGCCAATATTGATAAACAAGTTACTCCTAAAGTTTTTCGCTGCCGAATAATTCAACCCTATTGGCAGTACGCGAACATTCAGATTGAAATTATTTTTTGCTTCAGCCCGCAAAACAATTCGCGCTGCTCCTTTCTTTAACTTCCGCAAACGTTTTTCGGTTACGCAATCGCCTTCGGGGTACATTATGATGTGCTCCTTTTGTTCCAATAATTCAACACATCTTTCAAACGTGGCTTCGTTCTTCTCCATCATACCTTCGGCTTCGCCCTTTCGGTAAATAGGAATTATACGGAGGGCAGTAAGTATAGATCGTATCAACGGTTTATTAAACACATCGCCCCGAGCTACCGAATAAATTTGAGGCTTGGCAAACATTTCTACTACCACCGCATCTAAAAAAGCATTGTTGTGGTTCGATACCATTAAGGTCGGCCCCGCTTCGTTCAATCTTTCGCGGTTGGCAATTTCTATCTTCTTATAAAAGATATGAACCGCAGCAGAAACAATGGGTTTTAGAATTTGGTAGAGCATGTATGCGGAAACTAAAATAGAAATATCTGTAAGGTCTTTTCATAGTTTTGCCTCATACAAATTTTACAACTGCAAAAATGAAAGCAACCGTAATAACCATAGGTGATGAAATTTTGATTGGTCAAATAGTTGACACCAACAGTACGTGGATAGGGCAGAAGTTTTCTGAACTGGGCGTAAAACTTCATGAAATTATTTCGGTAGGTGATGATGCGGTGCAAATTGTAGAAGCTCTTAACCGCGCTAAAGCTTCCTCACAAATTGTTTTACTAACCGGTGGACTGGGGCCTACTAAAGATGATATTACCAAGAAGACTTTGGTGGATTACTTCCATACAGAATTAGTATTGAACGAAGAAGTTTGGGCGCGGATGAAACAGATTTTTGAAAAGCGCGGTTTACAGGTATTAGAAATGAACCGCTCGCAGGCTATGATTCCGAAGAACTGCACCATGCTGCCTAACACGCGTGGCACTGCGCAGGGAATGTGGTTTGATGTAGATGACACCGTTTTTGTTTCCATGCCAGGTGTGCCGCACGAAATGAAACACCTGATGGAAACACAGGTTATTCCTAAACTGAAGGAACGGTTTTTGTTCCCGCAAATTATTCACACCACTATCATGACGGCCGGTGCAGGCGAATCGGTTATTGCCAACTTACTCAACGATTTTGAAGAGCAGCTACCTGCCAATATAAAGTTGGCTTATCTGCCCAATTTAGGAACGGTAAAACTGCGGCTAACCAGTAGAGGTGATACCAATGAATTGAAAAATGAAGTTGCCGCACAGCAGGAAAAAATGAAAGCCGCGCTTGGCGATTTAGTTTATACCGATGGCGAAGAGAAATTGGAAAGTGTAATTGGCAAAATGCTTTTAACCAAAAGCGAAACCGTTAGTTGTGCCGAAAGCTGCACCGGTGGTAACATTGCTCACCTGTTTACTTCTGTGCCGGGCAGTTCAAAATATTTTGAGGGTGGAGTGGTTTCTTATTCGTATGATGTAAAGGAGAAAACACTGGGCGTAAAGCATGAAACGCTTAACTCGGTAGGCGCGGTGAGTGCGGAATGTGTAACCGAAATGCTGGAAGGTTTGTTGAAGTTAACCGGCACTACTTATGGTATTGCAGTTAGCGGTATTGCAGGGCCCGATGGCGGTACTGCCGATAAACCGGTAGGCACGGTTTGGATTGCCGTAGGCAGTAAAGAAAAAACCGTAGCCAAAAAACTTCAGTTCTTTCCATCTCGCATGGAAAACATTCAGGTGTTTTCGAATGCTGCCTTGAATATGCTGCGGCTGTTTATATTGGGTAAGTTGAATTGATTAATCCAAATCAATTCGCTTCACCTTATCAAATTGCAGAATGAAATCTGCACCAAAAACTCCGGCTGGTGTAAGTGTGCCGTGTGGTGGTTCTTTCTCTAAAATGCTTTGTGCAATTTTTACAGCGGTAAGTGCTGTAAGCGTATAACCTTCGGGCAGTTCAAGCATGGCGCGGGCACTGCCACCTGATGCATTCTTTACTTCGCCCCAAACCACACTGGTAGAGTTTTGTCTTTCTGTTTCGTTAGGTCCGGCTGGGCGTTGCTTAATGCGGTTGATGATGAAATTCTTTACAGGGCGCAAGCGCAGAATAAAACCAATGCGGTTACTCATCTTCATGCTCTTAATCACTTTTGGTGGCAGGCAATTGTATACTGTAATGTTAGGTATGCCGGTGGTGCGGTAAGCGGTAGAAATATCGCCCCAGGGTATGGCCACACCGGTGTAACTTTTCTTGTCCTGCAGTTTAATTTGTCGCAGCAATGTTCCGTTCTCTACTTTCTCCAGTTTGCCGTTCCTGCGCACCATTCCGCTTTCGCCTAAGTTTTCGGCAACGGTTATGGCAGTGCCATGTGAAATTCTTCCGCCACGCATCATTAGTGCTAACTCCAGTGTATCAACGTTTGGTATTTTATTTTTAAGGTAAAGTGAAAGGCAATCTGTCGGCACTACATCAAACCCTACACCGGGCATTACTAAAATGCCGGCAGCTTTTGCGGCTTTATCTAATTCGAACATACTTTCGAACACATCAAACTCACCGGTTATGTCTAAGTAATGTGTTTTGGCTTGCATACAAGCAGCCGCCATTACTTTAGAAGTAAATCGGAAGGGCCCTGCGCAATGCAATACCACTTTTACATCGCTGATGTTGGTTACTACTTCTTTCTCATCCTTTAAATCGAAAACACGAAAGGGAAGATTTAATTCTTTGGCCAAAGCTTCAACCCGTGCGGCATCGCGCCCCGCAAGTATGGGTTTTAAACCAAGTTGCGCTGCATGTTCGCTGATTAGTTTACCGGTGTAACCGTAGCAACCGTAGATTAAGAAGTTCTCTTTCATAGTAGTCAAATGGATTGTTAGAAATTCAAACTTAGTTAGTTTCGGGTTTAATAAAAGTATTGGTGCCTTCTTAGTAATCTTACAGCAAACATGAAAGTATATCTTATTCCGGGCTTAGGGGCTGACCGAAGAATGTATCAGCATCAGTTAAATATTTTCCCTACAGCGGAGGTGATAGAATATTTCCTTCCTGAAAAGGATGAAACGCTTACTTCTTATGCACAGAAAATGGGAGAGAAGATAGATACCTCGCAGCCTTATATTTTAATTGGCACTTCGTTAGGTGGAATTATTTCTATGGAGTTATCGCGTATTTTATCTCCGCATAAAATCATTCTCATTGCTTCTATTAAAAACAGAAGCGAAATGCCTTTGCTGTTCCGTTCTATGAAATATTTAAAACTGCACCGTGTGCTTTCCGGCAATACCATTAAGAAGTTTAATAAGCTGATGATAAAACGGCTGGATAGCCGAAACGATTCGGAAGCGGCACAAATAATCAGACAAATGACAGAAGATGTGCCCGGTGAGTTTATTGAATGGGCAATGGATGCAGTGGTAAAATGGAATCCACCGGTAGAATATAGAAGCGATATTATTCACCTTCATGGCACTAACGACAGGCTGTTTCCTTTTTCTAAAATTAAAAATGCTGTTGCTGTAGAGAATGGCTCGCATATCATGAACATGACCTTGGGCTCAGAAATAAACCGATTATTGTTGCAGGCAGTTAACTCCCACTAATTATGGAAATATCCTTTACCGATAAATTTTTCTTCGGCACTTCTACCGCTTCGTATCAAATAGAAACTGCTTTTGAGCACGATTGGCAGGGCGTAAAATCGCGAGATGGTTATGTGTTTGGGCAAACCAGCGACCATGAAAAACGCTTTACCGAAGATGCCGCCATTATTGCCGACTGCGCCCCCAACTATCGCTTAAGTTTAATGTGGAGCAAGTTGCAGCGCGCACCCTATGCCGACTTTGATGCAGCAACCGTTGCTGAATACAAAAGTTTTTTAGATGATTTAAAAAGGAGAGGAGTGAATATTATGATGGTGCTTCACCATTTCACCAATCCACTTTGGTTTGCAGAAAAGGGCGGTTGGGAGAAAGAAGAAAACATTGCCCTTTGGGTGGACTTTGCCAAAAAAGTAACCGATGAATTCGGCAGTTATGTTTCGTATTGGAACACCTTTAACGAACCCAATGTATATGTAAGTGGTGGTTGGCTGATGGGCAACTTTCCTCCGCACAAAAGCAATCTGCTTACTGCGTTTAAAGTGATAAAACATTTAGGCAAGGCGCATCATGTTATGTATGATTACATCAAGCAGAAATTTCCATCGCAACCGGTGGGCATTAGCCACAACACAGTTATCTTTTCTGCCGAAAATATTTTAGGTGTGCTGCCCGCAAAAATTTCGGACTGGTGGTTTATGGATTATTGCCTGAAACACTTTTCCGGTAAGCTCGATTTCTTTGGCTTGAGTTATTACGCTAAAATTTCGCACGACCCATTGCCTATTACTTACTTGGAGACACCCGAAAAAATTAAAGCACACAATAAACCGCATGATGATATGTGGGAGTATTACCCCAACGGCATGAAAGAAAGTATTGAGCGGTATTGGAAACAGTTCCGGCTTCCTTTCATTATTACCGAAAGCGGAGTTTGCACTAATGACGATACCGTGCGTGTGCAGGCCATAAAAGACTATGTAAAGATTGTTCACGATTGCATAAACGAAGGAATTGATATACGCGGGTATTACTTTTGGAGCACCTTCGATAATTTTGAATGGGACTTAGGTCCTACCTTCCGCTTTGGCTTATACGAAACCGATTTAGAAACCAAGAACCGTAAGAAAAGACCAAGTGCCGGTGTTTTTCACCGGTTGGCTTATGAAAAAAAA
>CAMBIM010000127.1 GCA_945867505.1 Chitinophaga pinensis | reverse complement strand
AGGTTTATTTCCGCAGCGGCATTATAGACCCGGTGTTTAACCTATTCATCTTCCTCGGCATCTTCTTTACCTACAAACTAAGTTTGCAAAACGATTTTGAAGATTATAAAACCAAGCGCAGCAACCGAAGATGGAATTTGATGCTATCTGCTTTATTTATTGGTCTGGCAACGCTTACTAAAGGACCGGTGGCTATTCTTATTCACCTGCTTACCTGCTCTACTTATTTCTTTGTTAATAGAGGTAAATTGAAAGTAGAATTAAGCGAAATTCTGGTTTGGTGGGTACTTGTATTTGCTGTTATTGCTACTTGGCTAAGTTTTGAAGTACGCGCCAACGGCATGAAGTTTATTGACGAGTTTGTTATGTACCAAATTCGCCTGTTCAGCACTAAAGATGCCGGACATGGCGGCCCTTTTTTCTTCCACTTTGTGGCTTTGTTAATTGGCGTGTTTCCTGCTTCTGCCTTAATCTTCGATTCGTTTAAGAAGAATGGACACGATGATTCTACCCAGACATATTTTAAGCGATGGATGGTTTATCTGTTAGTTGTAGTGCTGGTTGTTTTCAGTATTGTACAAACCAAAATATTGCACTACTCATCGCTTTGCAATTTCCCTATTACGTTTTTGGCAGCGTATTATTTAAGCCATTTGTTTGATGGCAAACTAACCTGGACCTGGCGACAAACTGTGCCATTAGTAACCATAGGTGTGCTGATAGTAGTAGCCATTACAGGTGGCATATTTGTGATGCAACGCCCCGATGTTTTCATCAACTATATAAAAGACGATTTTGCCAAAGAGTGCCTGAAGGCTACTGTGTATTGGACCCGCAACGATAGCTTTTGGGGTTTAGGTTATATGGTTTGTATTATCGTTTCCATCTTTTTAATGCAAACCAAGAACGTAAAATGGGGCGCGTATCTTTTATTAATGAGCAGCGGATTGTTTGTAACCACGCTTTTAACTTTGGTTATTCCGCGCGTAGAAAAATACTCGCAGGCATCGCTTATTGAATTTTTAGAGAGCAAAAAAAACGAAAGCTGCTATATAGAAACAGCGGGCTTTAAAAGCTACGCACATTATTTTTATGCGGCTAAACCTATTCCCGCTTCCGCTGATTCTTTAAAGAAGATGTATGTAATTACCAAAACCAATAAGGTAGAGCAAGTAGGAGGTTGGTATGGCGGTCTACATGAATTATACCGCAAAAATGGTTGGGTATTTTTTGAGAATAAGAGATAGAAACAAGCCACGAATTGTAAGAGTTAGTGGTTGATAGAAAATGTTTTGGGTATTTAATTCGTGAAATTAGTGGCCTTATAAATTAAGCATGAGTATCTTCTCTAAAATTATTAAGCGGTTTATTTACCCGCAGCATTTATACCGCGTAATTCAATTGCAGCGCAACCGCAAAAAAGTGCAGCGCGTTTATGACGATGCGCAACTCAAACTCTATTCGCAGCTACTGCCCAAAGATTTTTTGCATTACGGCTACTTTCAAAATCCCGATATCCATCCGCACGATATTTCTATTAACCACTTATACCAAGCGCAGGAAGATTACGGTTGGCAGATAGTAAATTTGGTTACGGACGTAGAAAACCCTGTTTTAGATATCGGCTGCGGCATGGGTGGTTTAATTGCCTTGTTAGAAACCAAAAACATAAAAACCATTGCGCTTACACCCGATAAAAATCAGGTAAAGCACATTGCCCAAAAATACAAGGGCACACCGGTGCTCGATTGCCGGTTTGAAGATATGCCCACCGCCAACTATCAAAACTATTTTGGTACCGTTATTACTTCCGAATCGCTGCAATATTTGCAGTTAGATAAAGCCCTGCCCATAGTGCAGCAAATTTTAAAACCCGGTGGCAAATGGGTAGCCTGCGATTATTTTAAAAAAGGCGAAGTAGGGGAGAAGAGCGGACATAACTGGGAACTGTTCAACCAAAAACTAAAAGCCAATGGTTTTAAAATTACATACCACCGCGACATTACGGCAAACGTGCTGCCCACCATTGCCTATGTATACATGTGGGCTAACCAAATAGGTATGCCTGTTAAAGATTTTATACTTGGTAAGTTAGAAGTAAAAGCACCAGGCATACATTACGCGCTAGAAGAAGCCCTGCCCGAAATACAACAGAAGATTGACAAGAATATTGACACCATTAACCCCGAAATATTTGCCGCTAATAAGCAGTATGTGTTAATGGTAATTGAGAGGGAGTAGGGTTAAAAATACTAATGCCACCGCTTAAAGCAATGGCATTAGTAATACAGTCATGGGCAATTAGCTTACTCCACCACTATTTTGCGGTGGCTAAGTTTGTTGCCCGATTTTATTTGCAGTAGATAAATACCGCAGGTAAAATCGGCAAGGTTGAAAGTGGAATTGAAGTTAGTTGCAATCTTTTCTGCACTCAATTGCTTTATCAGCTTACCATCTATGCTGTATAAGTTAAGTTCTACTGCTTGGTTACTTGTTGCTGTAAACGAAACATTCATATCGCCTTTTACCGGGTTGGGGTAAATGGCTAAGTTGCTAATCGCAGCGGCATCTTTAATACCTGTAATCAGTGGACGGGCTGTAGCGGTGCCAAGATAAACGGTATCGTTAGTAGAGTCGTCATTACTATCTGCCGCTACAAAGGTGTAGTAGAAGGTGATGTCACCAATATCTGTAATGGGCGATTGCCAGTTAAACAACCAAGTATTAGTTGCCGATGCATTTTTATGCCCAACGTAAGTTATAGGTATAGAAAGTTTAGAAGTGTTAGTGGTGTTGGTTAAGACAAAAGTTCCTGCATTTTGATTGGTAGAACTTAATGCCGACAACTGAAACCCGAAACGTTTACCTAAAGTATTTGCTTTAAAAGAAATTTGGTAAGTCTTATTCAACTCATAATTAAAATTATCAAGAGCAGAATCGGTAGCAGTTTCGCCAATTTTTATTTCCGCTTTTGTCTCGGCATTTAATAAGGCGCTTCCAGAATGGCATTGCGCGCACGTTTGCCCTGCAGGAGTGCTGGTAGGGTTGCCGTTATTTCCTGCAGGTGGTTGTGCTATTTTTGAACTAATGCGCTCAGTATTGAGCACAAGAAAAAGAACAGCTGCAAAAGCAACTACAATAAATTTTGTTTTCAATTTCATTTTTATAAAAATAAAACCAAACTCCCTGCTATACAGAAAGTGTGGTTGTTAAACAATCAATTATTTCTGTAAAGCAATTTTACCAGTGCCTTTTACTTCGCCATTGCTCATTAGCTTGTAAATGTAATAGCCGTTAGGCAGTTGGTTCATCCGTACCTTCATTACTCCTCCGCTGGCATCGTTTACTTTGGCAACTTCGTTACCCAATACATCAAATAGTTTTAGTTCAACATTCTCCAAGTTTGTTGCATCGTTCAACTGCACATAAGCCGTGTTGTTTACCGGGTTAGGATACCACTTAATGTTGTTATCAGTAAACGTTTCTTCCGTTACTCCGGTTGGGAATTCAGATTTGTAGTAAACAATAAAGGTTACATACATTTCATCCGCAGTGGTTAAACCAAAGCCAACCCAATTAGCGGTATTGTTTCTAAAGGTTGCTTCGTGTATAAAGCCTTTTCTCAAATCAACCGGATAAGGTGGGCTGAACGAACGGTAAGGTGGATTATCCCAAATATAAACCCCTTGGTTGAAGGTGTAAGTGGGGTCGTATTGTCCGTTGTATATCAACGAATCTTTTGTTCCGTTGGCATTGCGGGTCCAAACGTTAAAGTCTTTACCCAACTTATGGGTATGTGCCTGCATAGAAATTATATTCCAAAAGAAAGCCGAATCGGGTTCTACTTGGTTAATAACAAACGTAGTATCTAACCCGGTGTTTGGGATAATCAAATCGCCTACTTGGTCGCCTCCATAACGAATTTGAGCGGTCTTAATAGGAATGGTAGAAGTTTGGTGAGGCTGGTAATAAATATTCATGTATGCCTCGGCAGCAATAATAGAATCGTTATAGTTAATTAAGTGGTATGTAATGTTTATGATAGAATTGCTATCAAATAAGTAACCTGTTCCTGCCGGATACTGCAAGTCAATATTGTTAGGCCATTGGGCTATTACATCAGCATTATAAAACAACTTAGCTTCATCGGCAATTCCGTTTACTTTATTCACTCCCGGTGGAGTTATAGTATCAGCACCTTTATAATACTTATATACTGCAAAGTGGTGCGATTCATCATTCTCCGTTACGTTCATTCTGGTTACATCCGCCACAATAGAATTACGTAATTTAAACTTACAGTCATACTCAAATTCTAAACCCACTGGCATAAATAATGGTCCCCAATATATTTGAACCCCTTCGTTAGCTGCCGGAGGTGCCAATACTTGTTGGCGCGGTTGACCGCCTTGCCCCACATAAAAATTAGTAATGGTTTGTTCGTTTACAAAAGTACCGGTGTCTTTAGCGCCAAACAAAATCCACTGGCGAATCATTTCGCGCTCGGTTTGTGAAATGGCAGGTAAGCCGTTAGGCATGGCAGCACCTTCGTTGGCATCTAACAAAAAGTTAGCATCCAAACCGTGGCTTGCTTTCTTAAAAAGGAAGCTGTTTCTAGGGTCACCAGGGTCAACCAATTTGTATCCCTTAGCTGCAGCAGCAGTAGTGGAAGGGGTAGCATTAACCAGCGCAGCATGAACTGCCTGTTCGTTTCCGCTCATATCTAAATTGCCGGAAAGAGTGGTTGAGTTGTGGCAACTGTTTGCGCAGTTGGTTTGCAGAATGGTGTAAACGCGATTAAAAGTTGTTTGGCTAAAGCTGTAATGAGCGGCTATAACAAACAGAAAGAGGGAGTAAAATTTTTTCATGTAAAGTTGTTTTAGATTTTATCTTGCGTTACCAAATAAAACTATTATGACAAACAATTACAAAAAATTACTTGCCCCCGTTTTTGCGCTGCTTATTACAGCCGCCACTTTTGCACAAATTCCAAATGCCGGTTTCGAGAACTGGCAATCAGTTGGTTTTCCCAGCTACTTACAACCTACCACCTGGGGGACCTTAAATTCCTCTACCTCTATTATTGG
The DNA here is from genome assembly GCA_945867505.1 of Chitinophaga pinensis. Taxonomy (GTDB): domain Bacteria; phylum Bacteroidota; class Bacteroidia; order Chitinophagales; family LD1; genus Bog-950. The sequence goes on along the minus strand of CAMBIM010000127.1, from coordinate 2,419 downwards.
AGTTTATACAGCCGAAAGAGCGGATGCCGCTAACTCTCATAGTGGGAGCTATGCCATGAAACTTTCTACCAAGTACATTTCATTTGCCAGCCAAACAGCCCCGGGCATAACCGTAAGTTCGGCTACTATTAACACCACTACACAGGCTATTGACGGAGGGTTTATTTACACTCAACGCCCTACGCATTTAAGTGGATGGATAAAAGGAACACCGGCCGCTAACGACAGTAGCCAGATTGAGTTATCTTTTTGGAAATGGATTGGTGGTGTTAAAACAGAAATAGGAACAGCTAAGTATGTAAATAGTGTTACGCGTTCAAGCTATGTTCGCTTTTTAACACCTATCACTTATACTTCCGGTGTTAATCCTGATAGCGCACTTATAACTATGTCTTCCAGCAATACCTCTGCACCGGTAGATGGCAGCGTGTTTTATGTAGATGATTTAGCGTTTGTAAACTGCAGCACTTTTACCGCAAGCAGTTCATCTACTAATGCAACCTGCACAGCAGCTAACGGGTCGGCTACCATTACAGCTACCGGTGCTACCTCTTATCTTTGGTCAACTACCGAAACTACTTCTTCTATAGCCGCAGCAGCAGGAACATATAGCGTTACAGCTACTAACGTAGATGGATGCACAGCTACTTCTTCGGCTACTGTTAATGCCACAAGTACGGCTATTACATCTACCATCAGTTCAACTACTACCAGTTGCGGATCTAACACAGGCACCGCCACTGTTTCATCTACTAATGGTACCGCCAGCTACACTTATCTTTGGAACAATGGAGGAGCCGTTGCAAACATCACGGGTTTAAGTGCCGGTAACTACCAGGTGACTATTACCGATGCTAACGGATGTTCAGGAACTGCTTCAACCAGCGTAACTACTCCTAACGGCCCATCGGCTACACAAGTAACAACAGATGTTACCTGCAACGGTGAGGTTAACGGGGCAATTGATGTAACAGTAGTTGGTGGCACGGGAACCATTGGCTACGCATGGAATCCGGCAGCCTCCACCCAAGACCTTAGTGGTTTGCCGGGCGGAACATATACTCTTACTATTACCGATGCCAACAACTGTTCGTTCACCATTTCAACGGTGGTTAATGAACCGGCAGTATTAACGGCAACAACATCTCATACCAACGTTACTTGTAATGGTTTGAATGATGGAACGCTTACTATAACTCTTGCCGGTGGCACTACACCTTATACTTATTTGGGAAATCCGGTACCGGCAGGAACTACGGTAGTTCCAAGTCTTGCTGCGGGTATTTATGCCGGTAATGTAACCGATGTTAACCAATGCACTGTCGCAGTTTCTGAAACTATTACAGAACCAACTGCTTTAACTCTTACCTTAACACCAACCAACGCCAGTTCTTCTACTGCTACGGATGGTTCTATTGCCGCAGTGCCTGCCGGTGGAACTAATCCATACTCTTTAAACTGGGGTAGCGGAAACAACGGACAAAACTTAGCTGCGGGTAGTTATACTGTAACTGTTACCGATGGTAATGGATGTTCTACAACTGCCAGCACAACTGTTGGTTTTAATACAGGAATTACGGCTGCTCAATTGACCAACGTTAAGCTTTATCCTAACCCTGCCAACAACCAAATAGTAATTGAAACAGGTTCAATAGATGGTAAATTCAGCTTTACTGTTTATGGTATTGATGGCAAATTAGTAAGTGAGAAAACAATAAGCGGAGATAGAATTTTAGTGGATGTAAAACATCTTGCTGTTGGCTTCTACTCTTACCAATTAAGAAGCATAACTACCGGCAACACCGGTTACGGCAAATTACAGATTCAGCGATAGTATCAAGGTTGCTTAAAACAAAAATCCCTGCTCGGTTTAACCAAGCAGGGATTTTTGTTTTAATGAATTACTTAAATCTTCCCTTGGTCCAACAGCACTTTTGCTTTAAGCACACTACCCACAGAAAGTCCATCGCGAATTTCACCACTCATAACCATTTGATATACTTCTTCAAACGGAAGTTTGCGGATGGATAGTTTTTCATCCTCTTCCGGTTCTTCACCTACATAAGTAAGTCCGCGGGCGATGTAGGTGTAAGAAAGTTCATCGGTAGTAGAATTAGAAAGCTGCATTTCCAGTATCATTTCAAAGCTTTCGGCTTTCAAACCAACTTCTTCTATTAGTTCGCGCTTCGCAGTTTCAAGCGGAGAAGTTCCTACCGGACAACCGCCTTCTACCACTTCCCATTCATAGCTATTTTGCGGATAGCGGTATTGACCAACTATCCAGGTATTATTGTTTTCGTCTAAAGGAATAATGGCAATAGCATGTGTTTTAAAATGCACCACGCCATAAATGCCATCGTTGCCGGCAGGGTTCTTTACCTTATCTTCCGTTACGCTTATCCACGGGTTCTCATACTTT
>CAMBIM010000126.1 GCA_945867505.1 Chitinophaga pinensis | reverse complement strand
ACTTCCTGTAGTTGACTTAGGCAACGATGTAGAGCAATGCGGAGGCAGTGTAACTTTAGATGCAGGCAATGCAGGTTCAACATTTGCCTGGAGCGATGGCACTACTACAACACAAACCTTGGTTGCTTCTTCAACGGATACTTATTCAGTAACCGTAACTGATGCTAACTCATGTTCTGCTACAGATGAAGTTGATGTAACCATCAACGCACTTCCTGTAGTTGACTTAGGCAACGATGTAGAGCAATGCGGAGGCAGTGTAACTTTAGATGCAGGCAATGCAGGTTCAACATTTGCCTGGAGCGATGGAACTACTACCACACAAACCTTGGTAGCATCTTCAACGGATACTTATTCAGTAACCGTAACTGATGCTAACTCATGTTCTGCTACAGATGAAGTTGATGTAACCATCAACGCACTACCTGTAGTTGACTTAGGCAACGATGTAGAACAATGCGGAGGCAGTGTAACTTTAGATGCTGGCAATGCAGGTTCAACATTTGCCTGGAGCGATGGCACTACTACAACACAAACCTTGACTGTTACTTCCAGTAATTCGTATGCTGTGACGGTAACTGGTTCTAACTCTTGCACCGCATCTGATGATGTTGATGTAACTATTAATCCAAATCCTAGTGTAACGCTTTCGTTACCGCAAGATTCTGTTTGCAGTGGCTCTGGAACTATTACTTTAAGTGGTGGTGCACCGTCTGGTGGAACATTCTCGGGAACTAACGTTATCGGTAGCAGCTTTAATCCTTCTACAAATGGAACATTCACTATTGCTTATGCTGTATCGGATAACAACGGATGTAAAGACACTGCTTATGCAGATATTACAGTTTACGTTTGCGTAGGTATCAATGAACTTACAGCTGGTTCGGTTGAATTGTTCCCTATTCCTGCAAGTAATTTTGTGACTTTAAGAACTTCTGGAATAAACTGTAAAATGCAAGTAGAGATTTATGACATTACCGGCAAAAAAGTAGACCAGTTCACAGATGTAAATGTAGCTTCAGGTTATACGCGCACTATTAGCTTAAGCACTTATGCCGCTGGCTCATATATTGTAAATATTACTACCGAAAACGGAACAGTTAGATACAACTTGATTGTTCAGTAAATTCTGACGTATTCTATTCTAATAAAAATGCCGGACAGAAATGTCTGGCATTTTTTTTTGAGAAAGCCTGTAAGCCAGTAAGGAATATGAAGTGATAAAAATTACTGCCTCACACTTCTCATATCCTTAAATTCTCATATTATCGCATCCGCAAATTAAAACTATGAGTTGGCTGTATAGTAAATGGTGGAAATGGTTAAGCGTAATTTTACTTACGTATGTGGTGGCCGGTAGCTTTTTTGTAAAGCTCGGTCCTGGTATTACTAGTGTTTCTCCGATAGCTATGTATACCGATTCGGTTTATACTTTTCAGATAACCTGCTATCATTCACACTTTACCGATGCTAAAGCAGGTAAAGTTCAACTTTGGTTTAAGAACCGAGCCAACTATTACGCCCCGCTTTCTTTTAAAACAACTAGTAACGAAACTGCCGAAGCTACTTTTGCTGTTAGTGCTTTGCAGCAGGATAGTTTTAAACCCGCTAGTTTAGATGCAGTCATTAACGATGAACTGGACGGCACCTTTGCCTTGCGCGATGCCATTACTTTAGTAAAAGCTACTGCGGTTGATTCTTCAAACACTGCTCTGCTGATTTCAACAGAACCGGAAGTAAAGCACAATAAGCACCAATTGGTTTGTTATCCGTATCGAGAAATCCTTTACGAAACTATCCGCAATACTTTCTTCCATGTGCCTATGTGGTTTGCCATGACGATGTTACTTTTTGCTTCGTTGGTTGGCAGTATTATGTATTTGGTGAAAGGAGAGGAGCGGCAAGATACATTGGCGCATCAGGCAGTAGTAGTAGCATTATTGTTCGGTGTTTGCGGTTACCTCACCGGATTGATTTGGAGTAAATACACCTGGTATATTGGCGTTAGCTGGAGCGATGTAGTACGTAAGTTGTTGCTGGAAGATATTAAAATGGCTGCTGCCTTGGTAGCTATGTTCTTCTACCTTGCCTATTTGATTTTGCGTAGTTCAATAGAAGATGAAGCAAAGCGCGCAAAGGTTTCTGCGGTGTATAATGTGTTTGCGTTCGTCATCTTTATTCTGTGTGTGTTCGTGTTGCCTCGCTTAACCGATTCTATGCACCCCGGTAATGGCGGAAACCCAGCCTTTAGTAAATATGATTTAGACAGCACACTTCGCGCATTTTTCTATCCCGCAGTTATAGGTTGGATATTATTAGGCTTCTGGATTCTTTCTGTTTGTATTCGTCTTCAATTCATTCAACAAAAAAGAGAAGTATGAAAAAGTTTTTGAACCTCTTATTGCTCACGCTTTTATCGCTTACCACCTTTGCACAAGGCGAAAGTGGCACTAACGATTTCTTTAAAAGCAATTTGAAGATTTATGTGGTGGTAGCGGTGCTTACCATCATTCTATCGTGCATCTTTATCTTCCTTTTTTCTTTGGAAAGAAGATTGAAGAAGTTGGAAGAGAAATAAGGCGTACTATATTTCGGCTAAATGTCCTTGCTCGCAATTGAGTTCAATTTCAAATTGGCCATCGCTAAATAAATTCACTTTGTAAAGACAAAGGTTTACGTGGTGAAATTTTTCCATTTCGCTTAGAGGTCTGCCTGTAAGTGTACACATAAACGCGCGGATAAAACGACCGTGTGTGGCAATCAATATCTTTTCTTCGGGTATAGTAATCAGGTGTTCAATAAACTTCTCCTGACGTTGCTGCAATTCAAAAGGACTTTCGGCAGTAGGTGATGGTTTAGCATGAATATCGCCATTCTTCCATTTCTCTAACAACTGCTGAAACTCCACACTGGTTTCCTGCGTGGCAGTCATCCCTTCTAAATTGCCCCAGCTAATTTCATCCAGCTCCGAAAATATTTCGTGCGGAATATCAAGTGCCTTAAACTGCGCAATACTTTCCTGGGCACGGGTAAGTGTAGAGGTATAAATAATTTCGAACGGGATATGTTGATATGCCCGGTAAAATGCATCTGCTTGTTGCTGTCCTTTTTCATTTAAAGAGAGATTCACTCCTTTGCCTTGCACAATTCCTTTAGCGTTGTGTTCCGTTTGCCCGTGGCGAATAATGTAGAGTTCTTTTTTTATCATGCAGGGATGGTTGCGGGTAAAAATATAGTTTTGCCTCAAACAAAAAATTAGTGTCAGCTACTTCCAACGTTTCGCTTCGTCAATTCTTCGCTTACTGCGCCCAAAGAAATTTACCATTTGCTTTTTATCGACTGCCTGATGCCGGTGCTGTAAAGGTTATTGCACAACATGATGCTGTGTTGAATAAAGCTATGTTTGATAAGTCAATTACTAACTCAAAAGGCTTTTTGTTTGCTCCTTTCCAGGACGATGAACAGTACTACAAAGTATGGATAAAACCCGATGTGTTTTGCGAAGAGAAGAACTTGCCTAAGCTGAATTTTTCTAAGCAGAAAATTGATGTTGAAATAAAAGAGGAGAAGATTAAGCTCAAAGAAACAAGCAAGTCGCAATACCAAAGTTTAGTGCAAAAGATTAAAAAGGAAATCAGCAAAAAGCATTTTGAAAAGATTATAGCCGCACGGGTAATTAAATATAAACAACCGGAAGGCTTTAATGCAGTAAAGCTGTTTCAGAATCTTTGCACAAAATACCCTCATGCTTTTGTCTCGTTGGTTTATACCAAACAGTTTGGCTTATGGGTTGGCGCCTCGCCCGAAATTCTTCTTTCGGTAAACAAAAAAGAATTTAAAACCTATGCACTCGCTGGAACCAAAGCCAACACACCGCAAACCTTAATCACCGCTTGGGGCAACAAAGAATTGCAGGAACATAAAATTGTAAGCCGCTTCATCGTCAAGTCATTTGCCCGGATAACTAAAGCCAACCCAAGCATTACAGGTCCCGAAACTGTTGTTGCCGGTAACCTGCTTCACTTGCGCACTACTTTACAGTATAAAGCCGTTGAAAGTTTGCCATGGCAAAAGGTAGTGAATGCGCTTCACCCAACACCTGCAGTAGCAGGCTTACCAAAACAAAAAGCAATTGATTTTATTTTGAAGAAGGAAAGAACATCGCGCAGCTTTTACAGCGGTTATTTTGGCCCGGTAAACATGGAGGCAGAAACTAATCTGTTTGTAAACCTGCGATGTATGCAGGTGCTTAAAAATAAACTGGCCATTTATGTTGGCTGCGGCATTACTGCCGATTCTGTTCCTAAGAACGAATGGAAGGAATCAAAACTAAAATCAGAAACCCTGTTGGGGGCGCTGGGTGGTAAATAAACTTTCAATAAATATTTCACCTTTGCGCGTTCATGAATACAAGCAAAACGGCTGTTCGGTTTATTGCAGATGTTTGCGCGCGGAAAGGAATACGTAAAGTGGTCTTCTCTCCGGGTTCACGTTCTGCCCCGTTGGTTATTGCTTTCTCTCAAATTATAGAAATAGAATGTTTGGTGATTCCCGATGAACGGGTGGCGGGTTATTTTGCCTTAGGCATGGCGCAGCAATTGGGTGAACCGGTGGCGGTGGTTTGCACTTCCGGCACTGCCGTTTTAAATTTGGCTCCGGCTATTTGTGAGGCATACTATCAAAATATTCCGTTACTGGTGCTTACCGCAGATAGACCGGAAGGCGCAGTAAACAATGGCGAGAACCAAGCCATTATGCAGGAAAACATTTTCAGCAACTATGTAATGTCAAGCCACGAAGTAGATGGCGATGCGCAAACCAAGAAGGACTTGGAGGAAGTAATTGCTTCCATAAATAAAGCTATTGATGATACTACGTATGGCTTTAAAGGGCCAGTGCATGTAAACGTACACATCAGTGAACCGCTTTACGAAACTACCGGTGAAGATTTACCGGATGATGTGGAGATAAACGAAACCGAAGAAAGAGGCAAAGAGTTTATTCCGCTTAAAGATTTGCAACGAATAAAAAGCGAATTCTGTTACTACAAACGCAAGATGCTTATTGTGGGTATGCGCGAATACGATGAAGATTTTAACGAAAAGTTAGATCAACTTAACCAGCGCAGTGATTTGATAATTGTGAATGAGAATCTTTCTAATCTACAGGTGCAAGATACCGTTTGGAATATAGATGCAACTCTAGCTTTAATACACGATAAAAGAAGCACGCAATATATTCCTGAAGTGGTGGTTACCTTGGGCGGACAGGTAGTTTCTAAAAAGATAAAGAAGTTTTTGGATGGAATGCCCAAAATACACTGGGATGTCCCACCAGGTTCTAATGGGGGAAGAGGCTGGGCAATGTTTGGCGATATGTTCGATCCCATTGAACCGGTAAACGAAATGCAGATTTTGAATGCTATTACAGAAACGGAAGAAGTAGAAGGCGCAACTTACAAGAACGATTGGTTGAAATTGAGCAAACAAGCCGATGAGCTTTCATCGCAATATTTTGCCAAAGCCGGTTACAGCGATTTGAAGGTTTTTGAAACTCTTCTTCAGCAACTTCCATCAAATGCCTATCTTCAATTTGGCAATTCTACACCGGTTCGTTATTCCAATTTGTTTAAGCAAAGAAACGGGCAGAGGGTAAATGCCAATCGCGGTACAAGTGGGATAGACGGATGCGTAAGCACCGCAGCCGGTGCCGCCTATGCAACCGATAAACTGACGGTGTGCATAGTTGGTGACGTAAGTTTTATTTACGATTCAAACGCACTTTGGAATAACTACCTTTCATCAAAACTCAAAATCATCATCATCAATAACAACGGGGGAAATATTTTCCGATTGCTAGATGGTCCGCAAAAGGTAAATAATTTCGAAAAGTTTTTTGAAACAAAACATCAGTACACAGCAGAACATTTGGCAGCTATGTATGGCTTGCCTTATTATTATTGCGCGGCTCAAAATGAGTTAGATAAAACCCTGCAGAATTTCTTAGACGATAAAACTGGCAAATCATCTATACTGGAAATAAAAACAGATGGTGCTATTAGTGCGGCCGTTTACACCAAATATTTTGAGCATCTGAAAAACAATAAATAGTCAAACCACTTTAACACATAAATACGTTAACACTTCAACAAATGGCAAAGAGAAACTGGAAAAGCATAAAGGATTATGAAGAAATAAAATTCGAATTCTTTGAAGGCATAGCTAAAATTACTATCAACCGTCCGCGCTACCGCAATGCGTTTACTCCGCTTACGGTAAAGGAAATGATTGATGCAATGAACACTTGTCGCGATAGTCAGGATATTGAAATTATTGTGCTGACCGGTGAAGGCGACAAAGCATTCTGTAGCGGTGGCGATCAAAATGTTCGCGGCCACGGAGGTTACATTGGTAAAGATACCGTTCCGCGTTTGAACGTATTGGATTTACAAAAGCAAATTCGCTCTATACCTAAATGTGTAATTGCCATGGTCAATGGTTTTGCCATTGGTGGCGGACATGTTTTGCACGTAGTTTGCGATTTATCTATAGCCAGTGAGAACGCCATCTTCGGTCAAACAGGTCCAAAGGTGGGTAGCTTTGATGGCGGCTTTGGTGCAAGCTATTTAGCTCGCTGCGTTGGTCAGAAGAAAGCTCGTGAAATTTGGTTCCTCTGCGACCAATACAATGCCGAAGATGCGCTGGGCATGGGCTTGGTCAACAAAGTTGTTCCACTCGAAATGTTGGAAGATGTAACCGTAGAATGGTGCAAGAAGATTCAAGAGAAATCGCCTTTATCTATCCGTATGCTTAAGTCTTCTTTTAATGCAGAACTGGATGGACAAGCTGGAATACAGGAACTTGCAGGCAATGCAACACTACTTTACTATTTAAGTGACGAAGCTAAAGAAGGCAAGAATGCCTTTATAGAAAAACGCAAGCCCGACTGGAGTAAGTTTCCGAAGTTTCCGTAAACACCAATTGTCACAGAATTGTCATATTTCAGTTACTAAAACATAACCACATAATATCTTAGAAAAAGTTGCGTTTAAGAGCGAAATATGCTTTTATAAATGTTGAATTCAGGGCTGTCATTTTTTAATGGCAAAATTTTGAAAAGACAAAATAAGGGATATTTTTACCGCTCTAACAAACACAAAAATTCTTCACTTTTTAATCACTAAAAACAAAAACAAAATGAGTAGTCAGGCAAAACCACAAGCTCAAAAGAAAAGCGACTTCCCTTGGGCAATCGTAGTTATCGTATCTTCTTTGATTGTATCAGAGTTGATATTCCACGTAATATTTGGCGCGCGCTCGCATTTTATGGATGATTTGAAAAAAGAACCGGTTCCGGGCGATTACTTCGGTATCGTTTATAAAGGAGGATTTATCGTTCCTTTTTTGATGACCATGTTTTTAGTGGTAATTACTTTTACAGTTGAGAGATTTCTTACAATCGGCAAAGCGAAAGGAAATGGTTCATTAGAATCTTTCTTACAAAAAGTTAAAACGCTTTTGCACAACAACGATATTAACGGAGCTATTGCAGAATGTAACCGTCAAAAAGGTTCAGTAGCAAATGTAGTTGTTGAAGGTTTGCACAAATATCAAGAAATGGACAAGGCTACTGA
>CAMBIM010000125.1 GCA_945867505.1 Chitinophaga pinensis | reverse complement strand
TGGAGATGCTATTGATTCTATAACCGGAAATGGTGGGCCGATAGTTTTTGCGCCTCAAACGGGAGTAGGTAATTATGTGGTAGTGGCTGAACGTTTTAATGGCTGCACTTCGGATATGTTTGGAACAGTAAGTATAGGTCAGTATCCATCACCACAGCAGTTTAATGTATCGGGTAGCGATACTATTTGCGCAGCAGGTGGAATTCTTTCAGCCACTATTAATTTAAGTGGTTCGGAGTTAGGTACCAATTACCAACTTATTAGAGATGGAGTTTTCCCGAGCGGTGCGCTGATTCCTGGTTCAGGATTGCCGCTGCAATTTGCGGGAGTAACCACACTGGGTGTTTATACCGTTCAGGCACTTAACCCTACTACGGGTTGTAAAGCTGATATGCTGGATAGTGCTGTAGTCTTAATTGCCCCTCCGGCAACAGTCTATAATGTTGTAGGAGGTGGTGCTTATTGCGATGGCACTTCGGGAGTAGTAGTAGGTTTAGATAATTCGGATGCAGGTGTGGTTTACCAATTATTTCAGGCGGGTGTAGTGCCAACAGCAACACCGGTAACAGGAACGGGTGCCGCTATTTCTTTTAGTAATGCTACTGTGCCTGGCTTCTACAAAGTAAAAGCAACCAGCATTTACGGCTGCGATAGATGGATGAACGATTCGGTTTGGGTAACTAAATTGTCGAACCCAGTAATTGCTAATGTAAAAGCCAGCGATGCTACTTGTTTTGGAAATGTGGATGGTGCGATTCAAGTGGTAGCATTTACGCAAAACGGAAATGTTAGCTACTCTATAGATAGTGCTACTACCTATCAGACAACCGGTGCGTTTAGCGCATTGATATCTGCTTATTACAATGTATATGTAAAAGACGATAGCGGATGTGTTACTCAATTTGCTGCTAATCCGGTTTTAGTAAGTTCTCCTGCTGCATTAACCTTGGATATGGATGGTACTAACCCTAATTGTTTTGGCAACACTACCGGAACAGCTACTGTAAATGTAAGCGGAGGCACAGCGCCTTATACTTACGTTTGGAATACTACTCCACCACAAACAGGGTTTAGTATTGATGAACTTAAGGGCAGTACTACTTACACGGTGGTGGTAACGGATAAGAATAATTGCACCGGCACCGGTTCGGTTGATTTAACTGAGCCGAGCGAAGTGGTGGTTTCTGTAGTGCCGAGTAACGTAAAATGTTTTGAGGGAAATAACGGAAGTGTGTCTATAAGTGCTACTGGTGGTTTGCCGCCTTACGATTATTATTTGAATGGCATTTACCAGTTTGACAGTGTGTATACCAACCTGATAGCAGGCAATTATTTGGCTACTGCCGAAGACGCTAATAATTGTGTGGGTTCGGCTACATTTGCTATTACTCAACCTCAAGCGTTCTCGGTATATGCCGGTGCCGATGTAATTTCGGTGCGCGGACAGCCGGTGCAGTTAACGGGTAGTGCTAGTTCGATAAACGGTATTATCGGCTACAACTGGACACCAAATTACAATGTTAGTTGCGCTACTTGCCCGGTTACTAATGTTAGTCCGGATTCTACCACTACTTATATTTTAATGGCTATGGATGGCGATAGTTGTGTTGGTTTTGATTCGGTATTGGTAACTGTAAAGGGTAAGGTAGAATACTTTATACCATCTGCCTTTACACCAAACGATGATAAACTGAACGATTATTTTGAGGTGAACATTTTAGGCGCTAATACTATTCAGGTTTCCATATTTAACCGTTGGGGCGAGCAGGTTTATTACAATGCGGCACAACACAATGGCATTTTAAATAATGGCGATGCCTGGGATGGTAAGAAAAGCGGCAAGGTGATGCCTTACGATACTTATGTTTATCAGCTAAAGATTTCGTTCTATGACGGTAGCACAGAAGATAAGAGCGGAACGATTACGATAGTGAGGTAGAACCCTACTCACCATCTCCTCTCTCTCTATAAATTCAAAGCCCTCTGAGAAATCAGGGGGCTTTGAATTTACATAAAACGAAGAAAATTTATTTATAAACCTGCTTGCGCAGTATAGCATATAGCCACATTAAAAAAAGACCAGCTGCAATACAATAGCCGATAAAACTCCATTTATTAATACCGTAAACAAATTTCATTTCTTCGGGATAGTTTCCGAGTAAGGCTATGGAGGATCCAATCATTAAGGCACAAATAATATTTACTAAAGATTGACGGGTGCTAATGCTGTCCCATTTCTTTAAAGCGTAACCATAGCCTTGTAATTCAATTTCGCTATGTAGTTTGCCTTTGGCAATTTGCTGAAGAATGCCGCGCACTTCTACCGGAAAACTATTTAAAAAACCGGTGAGGTTAGAGAACCGTTGTGATGCTTCCGCTGCTAAGTTTTCGGGCTTCAATTGGTCGGTCAATAGCTTTTGACCGTAGGGGCGAATAAATTCGTAAGTCTTAAAGTTAGGATGCAATTTCTTTCCTATTCCCTCTAAAATTGCAAAGGCACGGAAGATTAGGAACACACCACCAGGAACGGTAATGTGATAGTCATACATAATCTTTTGTAAGCGTTGTATTACATCTTGTATAGAACTTTCGCTTACATCAAGGTGGGCGTAGTCTTCAATCAAATCGTTTAAATCGTAAACAAACTGGCGCATGTCGGTAATGTTATCTTCTACCGAAAGTTTCTTGAGTTGTTGCGCCATTTCGCGCGCATCAAAGCGGCTCATGGCAATAAATATTCCAGCAAAGGCGTATTTATCTTTCTTCATCAACTGCCCTACCATTCCAAAATCGAGGAGAATAATTGTTCCTTCTTCGTTTACTAAAATATTACCCGGATGCGGGTCGCCATGAAAGTATCCGTATTCGAAAATTTGCGACAGATAAATATCCATTCCCTTTTCTACAATTCTTGCAGGGTTTAAGTTCCAAGCTTTAAGTTGTTCTGCATCGGTAATCTTACAGCCTTTAGCAAACTCCATTATTAGTACTTGTTTGCTACTGAATTCGCGGTAAGCTTTTGGCACATAAAAATCGGTACGATGACGGTATGTGGTGCGAAAGCGGTCAATGTTTCGCGCTTCGTTTTGGTAATCTAATTCTTTAGTAATGGCTCGTTCAAACACACGAACTACTTCTTCGCCATTCAATACGCCTTGTTTTTTCATGTAGCGATCCATTCTGCGAACCGCTTCCATGATGATGCTCAAATCCTGCTCAATAATTTCGGCAACACTCGGGCGTTGGACTTTTACTACTACTTCTTCACCGGTCAACATTTTGGCACGGTACACTTGCCCAATAGAAGCGGATGCAATAGGAACTTCATTAAAGTATTCAAAAACTTCCTCTATACGCCTACCAATTCCTGTTTCAATAATCACCTTGGCTTGCACAAAGGGCACCGGTGGTACGCGGTCTTGTAATTTCTCAAATTCTTTTACTAAACCTTCGGGGATAATATCCGGTCGGTTACTTAAAATCTGCGCCAATTTGATAAACGTTGGTCCTAACTCTTCGGCTGCCATACGCACTCTTTCAAAGCGCGTGTACGACATTACAGGCTTTTCATCTCGCAGCCATTTTATGCGCATACTTTCGGTAACTAAATTGCGTAACGTTGAGTTGGCAATAAAATCTTCGAAGCCGTATTTAATGAGTATGCCGAGAATTTCGCGGGTGCGATTGAGGTTTCGGAAAGTTTGGTCGAATATCATTTCGGTTTAAAAATAAAAAATGTATTGACTCTTCAAGTTGCAGCCTGTTTACGGAGTAGCGATAGCATCACCTATCTCTTGGCGCTTGGCTTAGTGATGCCATCGTTTTCCGTAAATAAAAAAATGCCACTTCATTACGAAGTGGCATTGTATATATAGTAACTATCAGAACTGATTACTCAGCCGATGTTGTCGGAGTTGAAGCTACTGCAGGTTTAGCGGCAGTTCTAACTCTCTTCTTAGCTACTTTTTTTTTAGCAACTACAGGGCGCGCAGCAGCCTTAGGAGCAGCAGTGCCTTTTACCTTTAATTGACCTTCTAATTTTTCAATTCTCTTTTGAAGTTTAGATACTTCAGAAGCTGATAGTTTCACAAACTTGTGAACTGCTTCGTTGTACTTAGCTTCAATTTCCGGTCTGCGTGCTTCTACTTTCTTGATAGCATCGCCTACCAGTTTTTTGCCGTCAGCTTCGCTAACTTTGCCTTTTTTTACTAATTCGTTTACTGATTTTTGAACTACTTCAGCTGTGTGAGCTGCAAGTCCAACGCCTGAGTAGAAATATTTCTTCAGGTTTTCTTGGATGTTGTTTGTTGCCATTTCCTTTTTTTTAAAATTGTTTAATAATGGTTACGCTGTTGTCAGATTCTGTGCCAACGCAAAAATTTAAATACAAAAGTATTTCTATTTATTGCTTTGAATATAACCCCTGCGTTAATTAAATACAAATAAAACCCAATACAGGTGCGGGTTTCAATGACTATCCTCATAACAAAATAAAATTTTCATCACTAATTTATTCAGTTTACCCTGTGGCAACAATGTCAGAACGAAATGTCCGATGCAACCATATTTGGCAGAAGCGAATGCAGAATTGGGAATGCAGAATGCGGAATTTAAAAGCAGAATTTTATTTTCATTCAAAATTCCACCCATGTTAAAGCCACTCGAATATCTCTTCTTCATAGTAGCCGCTGTCGAAATATTTGCCGAAGTAACCAATAATAGCATGGCTCGCTTTATTTCTAAACCGCTCTTGATGATTGTGCTGATTGCCTTTTATATGCAGGCAGTTGGCGATAAATGGAACAAGGTGCATAATCTTATGCGCATAGCGTTTTTCTTTTCCTGGATTGGCGATGTGGCGTTAATGTTTGTGTTTAAAAACGAGAACTTCTTCCTGGTAGGCTTGGTTGGTTTCCTTATCACCCATATATTATACACCATAGCATTTGCCGATGTAACCAACAAGAGTGCAACGCCTATTCTTCCTAAAAATTTCTGGATTGTAGTTCCGCTGGTTATTTACATGGCAGTTTTTCTTTCGCTGTTAGTGCCCGCTATAAATGGCAATGAAAAAACACAGCCCTTCCTGGTTCCTGTGTTGGTGTATTCTACTGCCATTGCTACTATGGTGGCGTTTGCCATTAACAGATATGGCAGAGTGAACGAAAAAAGCTTTGCGCTGGTTTTTAGCGGTGCGTTGCTGTTTATGTTTTCCGATTCCATTATAGCCATCAACAAGTTTTTGCACCCGTTTGAGCTGGCGGGCATCTGCATTATGGTGCTTTACATTGCCGGACAATACTTAATTGCTAAAGGCACGCTGGCACAATTTCCAGATACAAAGAGTTAATATTGCGCCCGCTTTATTGGCAACCATGTAAACTGTGAAATTATGTACGTAAGCAAAGACAAAACCTTTAACACCCTCAATGAATACTTCGAACACATTGTAGAAACGGTTGGCTTTCCACCGGTTCATAAATATTTTAAAAGCGATACCGTAATTAGTGATGGCATTAAAATACACGTAGATGTATTTGAATTTGACGCTTCCGCTCCTACCCTGGTTTTTATTCCCGGCACGGCAATTTATGGTCTATGTTATGGCGATTTACTTTACAAACTTGGGCAAACGGGTTACAACATTGTATCGTTTGACCCGCGCGGACACGGGCAGAGCGAAGGTGCGCGTGGCGATTATTCTATTACCGATATTATGACCGATGCCGGCAATGTAATTACCTACGCCATTAACCGGTTTAATACAAAAGTGAGTTTAATGGGCAGCAGCCAAGGCGGCATTGTTGCATTTTATATGGCCGCCAAAGACGAACGACTAAACTCCGTCATCTGCCAAAACTTTGCCGACTTAGGCGCACCTGAAACGCTGCAACTGGCGCGCCACCCGCGTTTGTTTAAATACATTAAGGGGATGATTGCCAAGCACGGGCACAGGTTACCCAATATTCAAATACCCGTTACTTCTTATATTGATTTAGATAAAATACCGGTGAAGTATTTTGGCAGTGCCCGCGCCTTTATGGAAACCGACCCGCTTACACTTAAAACTATTTCGCTGCGCGCGCTGCAAAGTCTGGCGCATACCGAAATGGCGAAACCGGTAGAAGAAATAAAAGTGCCGGTAATGGTGCTGCAGGGAACTGCCGATTCTATTTTTCCGGTGTCTTACACCCAAAAGATTTTTGATAAAATACAGGCGAAGAAGAAGTTCTCCTTATTCCCTAACCGCAGCCATGCGGTGCTGCATGAGGCAGCCGAAGAAGTTATTCCCGAAATCAATTCGTGGTTGCAGGAAGTTTATCATCCGCAGTTAGAAGCTACACCGGCATAATCCGTTAATTCATTTTTACTTCCCGAAGCTTTAAATTCAACCTACGTTGCGTTATTTTTGTGAGGAAATAAGTTAACTAAATATGGAAATGCGTTAACTAAATTACCAGATGCGTTAATGCAATTATACTTTGAGTTAACATATTTAATCAAAGCGTTAATCAAGCTACACTTTACGTTAATATGAAAACAACCCGCGTTAATACATTTGCAATTTACGTCTAAAAATTATATTTTTAGGTCTGCGAAGAGGTAATTTGCCCTGTTTTACTTAATAAACATCTTAAATTATATAGATTATGCCTATCAAGAACCAACCAACAAGCCCCAAAAAAGCTGTTTGGGAAAAGCCAATGCCAAGCTATGCCAGTAAACCAGCGGCAATTGGCGTAGTAATTAAGAGAATAGCTGAAGAAAAAGGCATTGCGCCTGCTGAACTGGAAAGGCGAATAGGTTTCGACCACCGGAACGTATACCGGCTTTTTAAAGCCAAAACTTTAAGCATGAAAATGCTTTTTACCATAAGCGAAGCGTTGGAAGAAAATCTGCTATTGATGTTTCAGCCCAATGTAAAACCGCTACCCAATCCGCTGCAGGCAGAGTTGGATAAACTAAAAGCAGAAAACGAACAGTTAAAAGCGCAACTGAAAGATTTATCGCCTCTTACCGATGAAAACAAAGTGCTGAAAGGGCAGTTGGAGGTGTTGAAGGAGGTGATGAAGGGGCGATAACTTCAAAAACTAACTATACCCGGATTACAAATACACGTTCCTTTCTATCTCTTCACAATTTCCACCGCGTAAAAGCGTCTATAACTTGCTTGGGAAGTTTGTTTTTTACAAAAGAAGTGTAAACAATGTATTGCTTTTTGGCGTTTTACGTATTACATTACACAGAAATTGACAAGAAATTTTATTTTCGCGTTCGCTTCAAAAACGGACCTTCCCACTTTTAATATAAAAAGTATAGAATGAGACAACTAAAGATATCCAAATCCATTACCAACCGCGAAAGCCAATCGATAGAAAAATACCTTCAGGAAATTGGTAAAGAAGACCTTTTGACACCCGAAGAGGAGGTGCATTTGGCGCGGAGAATTCGTGCCGGAGACCAAACAGCTTTAGAAAAACTAACCCGTGCTAACTTGCGTTTTGTGGTATCGGTAGCTAAGCAATATCAAAACAACTCGCTTTCGTTGAATGACTTGATTAACGAAGGAAACTTAGGTTTAGTAAAAGCAGCACAGAAGTTTGATGAAACCCGAGGTTTCAAATTCATTTCTTATGCGGTATGGTGGATTCGTCAATCAATTATTCAGGCATTAGCCGAGCACTCA
>CAMBIM010000124.1 GCA_945867505.1 Chitinophaga pinensis | reverse complement strand
AGTAACCTTTTACGGCTTGCAACTCAGGGTAAGCTTCTACAGTAGCCAACAAACGAGATAAACTTCCGCTTAACTGGCTTTGTGCTGCCTGATATTTAGCTACATCTTCTTCCGATAGATTGCTTGGGTCTAACTTAATGCTGGTAGCAGAGGCACGAGCTTCTACCACTTTCTGCAAAGTTTCTGATTCGTACTTACCTCCGGCTTTTACCGTTTCAACTAAGTTAGGAATAAGGTCGCTCCTACGTTGGTATGCTGTTTCTACGTTTGCCCATTGGCCGCTTACGGCTTCGCGTTTCTCTACTAAGCTATTATAGCTACAGCTTGAAAAAAAAGAGGCAATAGCCACTACTGCAAAAAGTCTGATAAGGTGCTTCATTTGTTTTTTGTTTTTGATTTCGAAGTTAAAAGTAGAAATAGTTTTGAATGGATGCCGGAACGTTGTAATTCTCCGGTTCTCAATTTTTCTATTTTCCGTCCTTATTTGACGAAACGCAAAACCAAAAATTGTATGAGCGAACTGATTAACGATTTTAATAACTATCGTTCTAAAATGAACGAAGTAATTCTTGCCAAAGACAACCTTGTGCTTAAACGTTTTTGGAGTTTAGATAACCAGGCTTATGCCGATGGTGCGCTTAACTCCAAAACAAAGGAACTGCTGGGTTTAATTTCATCGATGGTATTGCGTTGCGATGATTGCATTAAATATCACCTTGGCAAATGCCACGAACTTGGCACTACTACCGAAGAGATGTATGAAGTATTTGCGATTGCTAATTTGGTGGGCGGTTCAATTGTTATACCGCATACGCGCAGAGCTGCGGAGTATTGGGAAGAGCTGATAAAATAGTTCGGTTGCCGCGAAGAATGCACATTCCACACTGCTTTTTGGGGTAAGGCATGTGTAACTTAACTGGGTATTTGTATTATTGGCAACGTGTTTTGAAAAATCACTTTTATAATCAACTTACATGAATAATTTTTCCGCAGTTAAAAGTTTCACTTTCACCCTCTTCATTTTATTTAACGTAAACGGTTTTTGCAACGCACCATTTTTAGTTTCGGCTAAAGACAGCGTGATTAAAACAGTAGCGCAAACAGCAACCACCAAAAGCGGCAGCACCAAGTGTGGCGATAAGGCTTTTGGCAAGCTTAAGTTTGAAAAGGCTATTACTAAATATACTTCTGCCTTAGCTAAAGGTGCTGATAGTTTATATGTTATTCAGCGAATTGCCGATAGCTACCGCGCACTGGGCAATACTACAGAAGCAGAGAAGTGGTATTCACAAATTGTTGACCATGCAAAAGCCAGCCCTGCTGTTAAATACAATTATGCCGAGGTGTTGCGCAGCAATAAGAACTATGCAGCCGCGCAAAAGTATTACGAAGCTTATGCTAAAACACTTTCTAATGCCGCACCAGTTAGTGCGGCTGTAAGCGAGATGGATAAAATTCCTGCGCTTGCTAAAGATAACGGTGCTTACAAAGTGGAAGCATTGCAGTTGAACAGCTCTAAAGCGGATTATGCTCCTGCATTTTATGAAGAAGGCAAACTCCTGTTTACTTCTAACCGCATCAACAAGAAGGCTGTTTATGACACCTGGAACATGAACCGCTACAGCAAAGTTTATATTGCTGCATTAGACAGCACGGTTAAAACCGATAAGGTTAAACTGAAAACAAAATGCAAAAGCTATGCAAGTGCTGCCACTTTTGCCAAAGCCAATAGCGAATTAGTTTTTACCACCAGCAGTTTTAAGAAGAAGAAAACTACGCTGCAAAATGGTAAGCGTTTGCCAGCGTTACAGTTATACTCTGCCGCTTTTGAAAACAACAAAGGAACCAACGCTACTCCATTAGCTGTTAATGGAGCGTATTCAAGTGCGCAACCTGCGCTTTCTAAAGATGGTAAGACCCTCTACTTTGCGAGCGATAAGTTGGGCGGCTATGGCGGTACGGATATTTATATATCTGCCCGCAATGCCAACGGAGTTTGGAGTGAGCCTAAAAACTTGGGTGCAGAAATTAATTCTGCCTTTGATGAAAAGTTTCCTTTTATAGCCGAAGATGGCACGCTCTACTTTTCGAGTAATGCGCCTAACGGGCTGGGCGGTTTAGATGTGTATAAAACCAAGGCGGAAAATGGTAAATGGCTGAAGCCTGAAAATTTAGGCGCACCGGTTAACTCTAACAAAGATGAATTCGGTTTAATAATAGATGGCAAAAACCAGAACGGCTACTTTGCCAGCAATCGCGATGGCGGTATGGGCGATGATGATATTTACAAGTTTACTTACGATGAAGCCAAACTGGATTACAAAGTAGTAGTACGTGTAGAAGATGCCGCCACCAAAGAACCCATACCCATGGCATCGCTTTCGCTGGATTGCAAAACAACGCAAGGTGCAGAGAATACCTTGACAGATAGAACCGGGGAAAAAACATTTACGCTAAAAGGCGGTAAGCCTTGCACCGTGGTGGCTATGAATGATGGTTACAAAAATAATTCGGTTGATATTTCTACAAGGAACAAGAACACTACGGTGGCTATTCCATTAATGCCGGATGTAATTAAAGTTCGCATTAGAGTAATAGAAAAGGAGAACCAGGAGCCGGTGCGCGATGCCGCTATTTCTATTATTGCTAAAGGCAACCCTGCGGTTAATTATTCTACCAACGAAAAAGGGTTGCTTGAAACTACTGTGCCAGTGGGCAGTTACACGATTACCTCGCCTGATTTCCCAAGTTTGAATGCTTCGTTTTCCGAAACCAGTGCCGATGCCAGCGGTGTGGTTAGTCTTGATTTTGCTATACCTAAGGAAGAAATGGTAGTGAATGTTCCGCTTACGGCCAATTGTTTTACGAACACGGTTACCGTAGTTGATTTAAAAACCGGAGAACGCAATGAGGTAAGCCCGAACAACAACGGAGAGGTAAGATTAGATTTAACGATAAACAACAAGTATGTGATTGAACACAGCGGCAAGGTAGATACTATTTCTACCGTGGGTTTAAAACCGGGGATGAGTGTAGAAGGCCCCTGCAAATTTTATGTAGGGCAAACTTGGGTGGTGCGCAACATCTATTACGATTTTAATAAGTGGAACATTCGCGCGGATGCTGGCAGCGAGCTGGATAACCTAGCGCGCATAATGAAACAAAACCCAAGTTTAGAGATTGAACTTGGTTCGCATACCGATTGCCGTGCTACGGCTAAATACAATATTGTTCTTTCTGCCCGCAGAGCCCGCTCGGCTGTGGAGTACATAGCTAAAAAGGGAATTAAGAGCAAACGTATTTTAGCAGCCGGTTATGGCGAAGGCGGAATTACCAACGGTTGTGTTTGTGAGCCAACTAACGAAAGCAATTGCACCGACCCACAACACCAAAACAACCGCAGAACGGAGGTGAAGGTGTTGAAGTATTAGATAAGGGTAGTTTGAAAACGGGAAAGGCTGAACTCAATAAAGGTTCAGCCTTTTTTTATGATAATACGTTTTACGGTTTCGGCTGCCTTGGCAACGGGAAGCGAGTTGTGTGTGAAAAGCATAAAAATGCTTCGTTTTGCCCAAAATTGGCTAAAAACAGGCTTTGTTTTAGGTTTTAATACCCTTGGTAAGGCGCTTACCAAGACAACTAAATCTCATACCAGGGTTAGTAAGCGGCAAAATAACCCTGGTAAATTCTTGACCAAGGCCGATTACAAATTGACCAAGACGAGTCATAGCTTTACCATGACTGGTAAATGGTTAACCAGCCTTTGTCAATAGCTGACTAAGACAAGTAAATCGTTAACCAAGGTTTGTCAGCGGCTGACCTGTGTGGGTAAACGGCTGACTATTGCTAACCATTTATTCACCAAGGCTGTTGAATCTGCGGAGGTTAAAGGCGTTAACAGCATAAAAAGAGCTGACTTAAAAGGTAAACGTAAACGCACCAATGGTTTGGCGGTTTATAGCCATATTGTATTTATTGAGGGCGGGGTTATGGATGGGTGTAAAGTTGAGGGTAGAACCTTGGGTAAGACCTTTGCGGGCTTTTATGCCGCGGCTTAAAGTGATGGGGCCTAGCACTTCGAGCACTATACCACCTGCTAAAAGCACCGAGCCGGCACCTATAAACATTGCGCTAAAAGCACCGCCCACCGCACTGCCGGAGTTGGAATAGGTGAGTGGAATGCCTACCGATAGTAATGCGCTGCCACCAGCCAACAAGGGCAGACCAAGGCCTGTCATTATAGCTCCGCCAACAATTTTTTTAGTGGCCGCTTTTTGGTCGTTCTGAAAATGGGTTCGCGGTTGGCGGGCAGGTCTTCTTCTATCTTCTCTTACTCTTCTATCTCTGAATTCTGCTTCGTCATTTATTTCCGGCTTAGGCGGAGCAGCGTGCGCATCTTCGGCACTGCCAAATACTTCTTTAGTTCCGTTCTCATATTTAATGATAAACACATCGGATTTTAAAACAACATACAGCGGACCGTTAAGGTTATCGGCTTTCCAATATTTAATTTCTGTGAAGCCTACTTCCTGCACTTTGGCTTTAATTTCTTCGCCATTGCGCAATACAATATTGTCCTGCGCTAAAAGAGCGTTGGTGAAAAGCAAAGCCAGCAGGGAAAAGAAAATTGGTTTCATGCGGATATGTTTTTGAAACGAAGCCATCCATTTAAGGGATGGCTTCGCTTGATATATTTACCAGCGTATAAGCGCGCTTGCCCACATAAAGCCCGAGCCGAAACCAGCAATGGCTATGAGGTCGCCTTCTTTAACTCTTCCATCCTGCCAGGCTTCGCAAAGCGCAATAGGAATTGAGGCGGCTGTGGTGTTGCCATAGCGGTCGATATTAGAAACTACTTTTTCGTCAGGCAGGTTCATTTCTTTTTGCACGGCTACGGTAATACGGGCGTTTGCCTGGTGCGGAATAAGCAAATCGATATCGCTGTCTTTTAAATTGCAATCAGTCAGTGCTTCGCGAATTACCTCGGGGAAATATTTAAGTGCGTTTACAAAAACCATTTTGCCATTCATGTAGGGCAGCAGTTCGCCTTTCTCCATCATGTCGGCAGTAAAGCGCACTTGTCTGCGGCTGCCCGGGTGCTCCAGAAAAAGTTCTTCGGCAAAGCGACCATCGCTATGCAGCTTGGTGGTGAGTATGCCTTTGTTTGGTTCTTCGGTAGCTTCTAATACAACAGCACCTGCGCCATCGCCAAAAATTACGGCCATGTTCCTGCCACGGTCGCTGCGCTCAAACACATTGCTTTGCACCTCGCTACCTATAACCAAAACATTTTTGTAGGTGCCTGCTTTTATAAATTGGTCGGCTATACTCAAGGCGAAAATAAAGCCCGAGCATTGCGCTTTTACATCAAAGGCGGGAATCTGCCGGAAAGGAAGTTTGCGCTGCACCAACACACCCGAGCCGGGGAAATTGTAATCGGAGCTTAAGGTAGCCATGATAATCAGGTCAATTTCTTCGGCAGTTTTGCCGGCACGGAGCAAAGCCTGCTCTGCCGCATGGGCACCCATGCTGGAAACGGTATCCACCCCTTCTTTAAAAAATCTGCGTTGTTTAACTCCGGTGCGTTCAATAATCCATTCGTCAGAGGTATCCATTACTTTCGAAAGGTCATCGTTGGTAACCACCTGCTCGGGAACGTACATTCCCACGCCAGTTATTTTGCTATGGAGCATAACCTAGGTTTATTTTTGAGCTAAATAAGTAGAAGGATTTTTCAGGAATTCTGCCTTGCACTCCGAAGCGCAAAAGCCATACACCTTACCTTCGTAAGAAGTAGTGTCAGCAATGCCTCCTTCTTCAAGCGGCATACCGCATACAAAATCTTTAGGTTCCGACAAATCGGCCAGTTTAATTTCAATTTTAGCCGGCTCAGGTGTTGGTGCGGCTTCTGTTTTTTGTTCTGCTTTTTGATTGCAAGAAGCAAGTGCTAAAACCATCAGGATATTGGCGGTAAAAAATATTTTTTTCATGTGTTCTGTTTTTAAGGGAAAGCTAATGTAAGCGGAAATTGGTAAATGGGTAATGAATCCAGACCTTCCAGGTTTTTAAAACCTGGAAGGTCTGGATTCTTAAAAAGGCTTCGCAATTCCACTCAACACAATTATCAATAATGGAACAGGAATACTGCCATCCATCCGCCATTCTTTTTCGGTGTGCACGTTGCTCCAAGGTTTTACTACGCCATCTTCTATTACATACTGGTTTGCCCAGTTAGTATCGTAAACCGGGCGAATTAATCTGCCGTCCCAACTCCATTCCTCGGCATGGTTGGTTCGCCATACAGGTTTAAAGGTTTCTCCATCCCACTCATATTGCTGATAAATATTGTTGCCGTATTGTGGTTTTACAATTTTGCCATCAAACACCCAAGCCAAACGCGGGTCAACATTCCAGCGAGGACGAAGAACCTCTCCATCCCAAAGCCATTCATTGGCTGTGGCATTTCCCCAAATGGGTTTTATGGTAGAGAAATCGTTAATCTGAAAAGGCAATTGCTTTTGCTGTATAACCATCTTCTGCTCCAACTCATATTTTTTAATTAAAGTATACGCCACTACAATGGCGGTAGAAGTAGGAAGCGAATCAGCATTGAAATAAGCCAGTAGCGAATCGTTAGTAGAAGAATAAAACGAGAGCCATTTTTTTATCCGCTCTACGTGAATCAGTTCTGTTTTATCGCGTAAAGCATCACTCTCTACCTTGCCCGAATAAAATTTGTTGTTGCTAAACGAATAAGCCGGCTCGCGGCTATCTTTTTCGTAAACCAACTCCAGTTTGCTGCTGGCAATATTCATAGAAGTAGTCAACAGAAAAATGTTTTGCTTATCGTCTGTAGTACCATTGAAGAAGATATTTCCCTTTTGAAAGTAGAGCAATTGCTTGCCGTTAGGGGAATAGATTTCGTTGTTGCTGGCGTAAAAAAGTTTGGTGGTATCGGATAGAAAAATGAAACCATTGCCTGCTTGTAGCAGTGAATAGAAAATGGTGAATAGGGAATAAAAAAACAGTTTTGACCTCATATAATTTTCAAATCAGTAAGTAGTTCATTCAGTTTGTTTCTATTGGTTAACTGATAGGCATGAATGCCTAACTCTTTTGCAGCTACTACGTTTTCTGCTTTATCATCCACAAAAAACGTTTCCTCTGCAATTAAATTTTCTTTCTGCAACACAAATTCATAAATCGCTTTATCAGGCTTTCTAAAACCAACTTCATTAGAGTAATATGCCTGATGAAAAAAGCTTCCAAACTTTTCCGCTCCAAATTTTTCCTGCGCTGCTAAATCAATACTTGTAACATGAATCTCGTTAATGTTGCTTAGAGCAAAAGTTTTATAACGCGTTTTAAGTTCTTTTAGCAAGTCAATTTTCTGCGAAGGATAATTGATAAGAATAGAATTCCAAGCACGGGTTATCTCCTCATCGGTAGTGCCGGGTTTTAAAAACCGCTTTAGTTCATCGCGAAACTGTTGGGCGGTAATCTTGCCGGTTTCTAGCAAATCGAAAATGCGGTTTTGCGTGCTGTAAGAAACGATGTGGCTGAAATCTACAGTTCCAAGTTTTTGAAATTCAGCAATTGTGGTGGGATAATCAATATCCACTATTACATCGCCAATATCGAAGATTAGGTTTTTGAATTCTTTCATAAGGTTTCGAAAATAGCCGTGAATATTTAGATTCGCACCGCAATTATAAAAATTGCCGGTCCTATAGCTCAGCTGGTTAGAGCACCTGACTCATAATCAGGGGGTCCCTGGTTCAAGCCCAGGTGGGACCAC
>CAMBIM010000123.1 GCA_945867505.1 Chitinophaga pinensis | reverse complement strand
CGCAAGTGTTCGGGTGTATCAGGCTATGGCGAAGGATGGGTTGTTCTTTGAGAAAATGAAACACAACAACGAAAATGGAGTGCCGGGTTTTGCTTTGTGGATTCAGTTTATATGGGCATCAATGCTTTGTTTAAGCGGTAAGTATGGCGACCTGCTTGATTATGTAATGTTCTCGGTAATGCTTTTCTACATTCTAACCATTGCCGGTATTTTTATTCTTCGCAAAAAGCAACCGGACGCAGAGCGACCATATAAGGCTTGGGGTTATCCTATTGTTCCAGCTTTGTATTTAATACTGGCGAGTGCGTTTTGTATCAATCTTCTTTTCGTGAAGTTCTCCGCTTGCTGGCCGGGCTTATTGATTGTGGCGATAGGTATGCCGGTGTTTTACTTCTGGAAAAATAAATCAACTACTACATGACTTTAAAAGACAAGCTCGAATTAGCCATCCGCAACGTTCCTGATTTTCCTAAGCCGGGAATTCAGTTTAAAGATATTACACCCATTTTTATGGATGCGAAGCTTTGCGATGAAATTGCGGAAAACATTATCAATACTTTCCTGCATAATCACGGTAAGGTGGATGCGGTTTGTGCCATTGAAAGTCGCGGTTTTTTTCTGGGAATTTTAATTGCACAGAAGCTGAACATCCCACTTTTCCCGGTGAGAAAGAAAGGGAAGTTGCCTGCCGAAACAAAATCATTTACCTACGATTTAGAGTATGGTTCAGCGACCCTTGAGATTCATACAGGAGTAGTAAAACCCAACTGGAACGTAATGGTGCATGATGATTTACTGGCTACGGGTGGTACAGCTATTGCGGCTGCCGAGTTGGTGAAAATGGAAGGCGGAAACGTAGCAGGGTTTTCTTTTATAGCCGAACTCGATTTTCTGAATGGCAGAGAGAAGATTGCACCGTATTCAAAGAACATAGTTTCGGCTATAAACTTTTCTTAAAAGACATCTTAAAATTTAAAGGCAACGCATCCTTGGGGTTGCGTTGCCTTTTTTATATTCGCCCCGCTAAAACAGAAAACTTATGGGATCAACAGCAACTTCAGGAACATCTACAGGAATGAACTTTGAATATAGTGAGAATCAGAAAATGATTGCTCAAACTATTAAGGACTTTGCCGAAAAAGAAATTCGCCCCAACATTATGTTGTGGGATGAAGCGCAAACTTTTCCGCGCGATTTGTTTTACAAAATGGGAGAGCTTGGATTTTTGGGAGTTTACGTTCCTGAAGAATACAACGGTTCTGGTCTTTCGTATTTTGAATACGTAACGGTGGTTTCTGAAATTTCGAAAGTATGTGGCTCTATCGGTCTTTCGGTGGCTGCACACAACTCGCTTTGCACCGGTCATATTTATTACCACGGCACAGAAGAACAGAAGAAGAAATATTTGCCAAAGCTAGCAACCGGTGAGTGGATTGGCGCCTGGGCATTGACGGAAGCGAACACCGGTTCTGATGCAATGCGCATGAAGGTAACCGCTAAGAAAGTTGATGATGGTTGGATTTTGAATGGTAATAAGAACTGGATTACGCACGGAGCAACTGGCGATGTAGTAGTAGCGATTGTTCGCACAGGTGAGTTGTTGGATACTAAAGGTATGACTGCTTTTATTATTGAGCGCGGAACCAAAGGTTTGAAAGCAGGAAAGAAAGAAAATAAATTGGGCATGAGAGCCAGCGAAACTGCGGAAGTAATTTTTGAAGATTGTTTTGTGCCGGATGAAAACGTAGTAGGAGGTGAGTCGAAAGTGGGAACGGGGTTTCAACAGGCTATGCAGATATTAGATGGCGGAAGAATTTCGATTGCTGCACTTGGTTTAGGAATTGCGAAGGGGGCTTACGAAGCATCGGTAAAATATGCGAAAGAGCGCGAGCAGTTCGGTCAGCCGATTGCAAATTTCCAAGCTATTGCCTTTAAGTTGGCGGACATGGCTACCAAGATTGAAGCAGGAGAGTTGTTGACTATGCAAGCAGCTTATTTAAAGAACGAGCACAAGAAGATGACTAAGGAGTCGGCTTTTGCTAAGTATTATACCAGCGAAGTGGCTGTGCAGGTTTCAACTGATGCGGTGCAGATATTTGGCGGCTACGGTTATACGAAGGATTTCCCGGTAGAAAAATTCTATCGCGACAGTAAACTTTGCACTATTGGCGAGGGAACTTCGGAGATTCAGAAGCTGGTTATTTCGAGAGAAATAATGAAAGGGAATATTTAGTTTGGAGAATAGGAAGTAGTTTTTATTTTTGCCGTCCAAAATTTTTAATACACATGCTAATAGTAGACGCAAGAGAATCGGAATCAATTGACAGAGCACTTAAGAAGTACAAGAAGAAATTCGAGAAAGCAGGTATTCTTCGCCAGCTTCGCGAACGCCAGGTATTTATTAAGCCAAGCATTAAAAGACGCCAAACCGTTCTTCGCGCTGGGTATATCGAAAACTTGAAGAGAGAACTGGAAGGTTAGTCTCTATCGTGATTATATATTGAAAGCTCATTCCTGAAAAGGGATGGGCTTTTTTTTTATCCTTCGACTCCTCTCAGGATGACAAGAGATTTTACTACACCATCACTTTAAAAGTTGAAATGTGCAATGGCGGGAGAAGAAATGCGTTCTATGTTTGAGGTATGCAAGCACAGGCGCAGAGTTTTCTGAATTATATAGAGTTTGAGAGGCGATACAGTAAACATACGCTGGAATCGTACACGAATGATTTAACGCAGTTTGATGCTTTCCTGAAACCTTACGAGAAAGAACTGCCGCAGGCTAGCCACATTGATATACGGAATTGGATGGTGAGTATGATGGAGCAGAAGATTACTCCGCGCAGTATTAACCGCAAGGTTTCGGCTCTGCAATCTTTCTATAAGTTTTTATTGCGCAAAGGAGAGATAAAGAAGAACCCGTTGGCGAAGGTGCAAACCCCTAAAACGAGTAAGCGTTTACCGGTGTTTGTGGAGTTGCCGAGTATTGAAAAGCTGTTGACGCAGGTGGAGTTTCCGGAAGGTTATGAGGGCGCGCGCGATAGAATGATTATTGAATTGTTTTACGGCACAGGTATGCGGAGGAGCGAGTTGATGAATTTGAAGGAGACGGATTTTGATTCTTATGCCAGCCAGGTGAAGGTGCTGGGTAAGGGCAATAAGGAGCGGATAATTCCTATTCACCTTAAACTTACGGTGGCTATTAAAACATTTATTGAAGAGAAGAAGAAAGCTGTTCCTACACAAGATGGAAACTTCCTGATTGTAAACCCTAACGGAAAGAAGTTGGACGAAGGCACAGTTTATCATTGCGTAAATAAGTATTTGAATCTAGTTACCACGGTTGACAAGAAAAGCCCGCATACGCTGCGCCATACTTTTGCTACGCACTTAATGAACAACGGGGCCGATATAAACGCGGTAAAAGAATTGCTTGGCCATGCCAGCTTGGCGGCTACGCAGGTTTATACCCATAATACGATAGACAAGTTGAAGAACATATATAAGCAGGCGCATCCGAAAGCGTAGTTTGTCTTTTGAAATTCCCCTATAAAAAACTTTTTTTTTTCGTTCAGAACAATACCTTTGCGCCTCCTTTTTAGGAAAGTAACTGACCAATCTGTTCGAAAGTATGCAAGCCGGCAGGCGCGAAACCGAACTACAGTTCTACACTTTTCATAGGAGGTTTTAGAGGATTCTTGATTATTATTTAATCAAACACAAACTTTTTTTTCAACTATGTCATCTTACAAAAAAGACACCAAGCGGTTCGATTTTTCGAAAATCACCATTATGCTGGCTTCCCCCGATGCAATTCTCGGGCGTTCGAACGGAGAAATTAAAAAACCGGAAACTATTAACTACCGTACTTACAAGCCTGAAATGGAAGGTTTGTTCTGCGAGCGTGTGTTCGGTCCTACTAAGGATTACGAATGCTATTGCGGCAAGTACAAGCGTATTCGCTACAAGGGTATTGTGTGCGACCGTTGCGGTGTTGAAGTAACCGAAAAGAAAGTGCGCAGAGAGCGTATGGGTCACATTAAACTGACCGTGCCTATTGTGCATATCTGGTATTTTAAATCGTTGCCGAACAAGATTGGTTACCTTTTGGGTGTATCTTCTAAGAAATTAGAGAGCATAATTTATTACGAGCGTTATGTAATTATTCAACCGGGTAGAGCTGCTGAAGGCGTAAACGTAATGACAGAAAAGGGCGAAGAGCATAAGAACCTTGCTTACCTTGATTTGTTGAGCGAAGAAGAATATATATCGGTATTAGAAAACGACAACATGAAGAACAACTACATGTTGGAAGATACTGACCCTAATAAATTTGTAGCTAAGATGGGTGCAGAGGCCATCAAAGAATTGCTTTCGCGCATTCAGTTAGATGAACTTTCGTTCAAGTTGCGTCACGATGCAGCGAACGAAACTTCGCGCCAACGTAAGGCTGAAGCCTTGAAGCGTTTGAGCGTAGTGGAAATGTTCCGCGCGGCTAACTCGCACATTGAGAACAAACCGGAGTGGATGGTAGTGCAGTTTCTGCCTGTTATTCCGCCTGAATTGCGCCCGTTGGTTCCACTAGATGGTGGTCGTTTCGCATCTTCGGATTTGAATGATTTATACCGCAGAGTAATTATCCGTAACAATCGTTTGAAGAGATTGTTGGAAATTAAAGCACCGGAAGTAATTCTACGTAACGAAAAACGTATGTTACAAGAGGCTATCGACAGTTTGTTCGATAACTCTCGTAAATCAAATGCGGTGAAGGCAGAAGGTGGTCGTCAGTTAAAATCACTTTCAGATGTATTGAAAGGAAAGCAAGGACGTTTCCGTCAGAACTTATTAGGTAAGCGTGTTGACTACTCTGGTCGTTCGGTTATTGTGGTAGGTCCTGAATTGAAATTGCACGAGTGCGGATTGCCTAAGGATATGGCGGCTGAGTTATTCAAACCGTTTATTATTCGTAAGTTGATTGAAAGAGGAATTGTAAAGACAGTTAAGAGCGCTAAGAAATTAGTAGATAAGAAAGAGCCGGTTATTTGGGATATCCTCGAAAATATTTTGAAGGGACACCCTATTATGTTGAACCGTGCCCCAACACTTCACCGTTTATCCATCCAGGCTTTCTTGCCTAAGTTGATTGAAGGTAAGGCGATTCAATTACACCCGTTGGTTTGTACCGCGTTTAACGCGGATTTTGACGGTGACCAAATGGCGGTGCACGTTCCATTGAGCAATGCTTCTATCTTGGAAGCGCAGTTGCTTATGTTAGGTTCGCACAACATTTTGAACCCGCAAAACGGAACACCTATTACCCTTCCATCGCAAGACATGGTTCTCGGTCTATACTATATGACCAAAGAAAAGAGAACTACTAAAGATGTAGTGGTGAAGGGCGAAGGCTTGAAATTTTACGGAGCGGAAGAGGCAATTATTGCTTACAACGAAGGTAAAGTTGAATTGCACGCTACGGTTAAGTGCCGTGTGCGCGTAAAGGGTGCTGACGGTAAGTTTGGTTTGAAGTTGATGGATACAACCGTAGGTCGTATTATCTTGAACCAAGTAATGCCTGATGCGGTTGGTTTCGTAAACAAGATGTTAGGTAAGAAAGCATTGAAAGATGTAATCGGAAACATTTTGGCAGAATCGAATATTCCTACAACTGCTAAGTTCTTGGATGATATTAAGAAACTTGGATTCTTCTATTCTTTCCGTGGTGGTTTGAGCTTCAACTTGATTGATGTGGTGGTGCCAAGCGGTAAAGAGAAATTGTGTAACGATGCACAGAAGAAAGTTGATGAGATTTTCGAAAGTTACCAAGAAGGTTTCATTACGGATAAGGAGCGTTTCAACCAAGTTGTCGATATCTGGACGCACACCGATAGCCAGTTGACTAACCAGTTGATGAAGCAAATTGCTGAAGACAAGCAAGGATTCAACTCTATCTTTATGATGTTGGATTCGGGAGCGAGAGGTTCTAAGCAGCAGATTAAGCAGCTTTCAGGAATGAGAGGTTTGATGGCTAAGCCGCGTAAATCGGGTTCAACCGGTAGCGAGGTTATTGAGAACCCAATCCTGGCGAACTTTAAGGAAGGTCTTTCGGTATTAGAGTACTTTATCTCTACGCACGGTGCGCGTAAAGGTCTATCAGATACGGCTTTGAAAACTGCGGATGCGGGTTACTTAACCAGAAGATTGGTTGACGTGGCGCAAGATGTGGTTATCAATGATGTGGACTGCGGAACACTTCGCGGTATCAATGTATCTGCTTTGAAAGATAACGAAGATATTGTTGAACCATTGTTTGATAGAATATTAGGTCGTACTTCATTGCTTGAAGTTACTCACCCGGAAACGGATGAAGTTTTAGCAGAAGCAGGACAGGAAATTAACGAAGCAACAGCGCGCTTGATTCAGGAAAGCGGTGTTGAAACGGTGGAGATTCGTTCGGTATTAACTTGCGAAAGTACCAAGGGTGTTTGCGTAAAATGCTACGGAAGAAATCTCGCTACTAACAGAACAGCGGAAGAAGGTGATGCAGTAGGAATTATAGCTGCACAATCAATCGGTGAGCCGGGAACGCAGTTAACACTTCGTACCTTCCACGTAGGGGGTATTGCGAGTATGAGTGCTACCGAAAACCAATTGAAAGCTAAGTTTGATGGTATCATTCAATTTGACGGGGTTCGTATTACCAACGGTGTAGATGAAAGCGGTGAGAAGATTAACGTGGTAATTGGTCGTACAGGTGAAATGCGTATTGTGAAGGATGATAATCCGGACAAGACGCTTATCAGCAACCACATTCCTTACGGTTCTACCATGTTTGTAAAAGATGGTAAGGCGGTGAAGAAGGGCGATGTTATTTGCCAGTGGGATCCATACAACAACGTAATTATTTCAGAGCATGCAGGTAAAGTGAAGTTCGAACAAATTATTGAGAACGTAACTTACCGCGATGAAATGGATGAGCAAACAGGTCACCGTGAAAAGGTAATCATTGAGAGCAAAGACAAAACCAAGATTCCGGCAATTATAGTTGAGCATGGAAAAGATGGCAAGGTTTACAACTTCCCGTTAGGCGCACACATTGTGGTTGATAACGGAGAGACAGTTAAACAAGGTCAGATTATTGCCAAGATACCGAGAGTAATGGGTAAGGTGAAGGATATTACCGGAGGTCTTCCGCGTGTAACTGAGTTGTTTGAGGCGCGTAACCCAAGTAACCCTGCTACTGTGGCTGAGATTGATGGTGTTGTTCGTTTTGGTGGTGTAAAAAGAGGTAACCGTGAAATCATCATCGAATCTCGCGATGGAGAAATTACAAAATACCTTGTTCCACTATCTAAGCACATCTTAGTTCAAGAGCAAGATTTCGTTCGCGCAGGAACACCTCTTTCTGATGGTGCAACTACGCCAAGCGATATTCTTCATATCAAAGGACCATTTGCTGTTCAAGAGTATTTGGTGAATGAAATTCAGGAAGTTTACCGTTTACAGGGTATCAAGATTAACGATAAACACGTAGAGGTAATTGTTCGTCAAATGATGGGCAAAATGATTATTGACGATCCGGGCGATACTCGTTTCTTAGAAGGAACTTCAGTTGAGAAATTCAGCTTACTCCGCACTAACGATGAGTTGTTCGATAAGAAAGTGGTAACAGAAGCTGAAGAATCTACCAACTTAAAACCTGGTCAGATGGTAACTTTACGCGCTATACGCGAAGAGAATTCTATTCTGCGCAGAGCCGATAAGAAACTGGTTGAGTTCCGCGATGCAATTCCGGCAACAGCTTCATCGCAATTGCAAGGTATTACCCGCGCCTCTCTTTCTACTTACTCATGGATTTCTGCGGCATC
>CAMBIM010000122.1 GCA_945867505.1 Chitinophaga pinensis | reverse complement strand
GTCCAAGTAACACGTGCTGTTACGGTATCACCGGTTCCTATCTGTACCATGTTAGCACCGGGAATTGCCGAAGGCGTAGTATTAATGTTACTGGTAACTATAAGATTGTGGTTAGCGGGGTCTGTGCAAAGAATATCGAATGTGAGCGGAGTGCCAGGACAAACCTGCACACTTAAAGAATCTACTTGATTTCCGTTCTGCACATTTGTAATAGGATTTTGGCTAGGTATGGCAATAGCGCAATTCAAAATAACTACTTGAATATCACGCATAGTAGATCCGATAAAGACACCGTTGCGATATTCATCTACACGCACTGCTAAAACATCTTGCTCCTGAAAACCCGGAGTAAAAGCCATTTGCCCTGTTTGAGAATTAAACTGAAACGAGTTAGCCGGACTAGTTCGAATAGGGCAATTAACAGTATAGCCACCTGCGAATGCAATATTATTATAAGGCAATGCGCCACC
Organism: Chitinophaga pinensis; assembly: GCA_945867505.1. Lineage (GTDB taxonomy): Bacteria > Bacteroidota > Bacteroidia > Chitinophagales > LD1 > Bog-950. The sequence goes on along the minus strand of CAMBIM010000122.1, from coordinate 7,464 downwards.
ATCCATCGGGTTTACCAAGGAGTAAACTAAAGAATCGCCATCCACATCAACCGCACCGTGATTGAACGTAACGTTTGAGCCCAAACAGAAAAACGGTACAGGTTGGTTAGTAAACGCCACTGAGTTATTACAATACGGTTGACCGGTGAGCGGGTCAATAGAATTATTAGCAATGGCTTTAATAGATAAATCTTCACCACCTGGGTTATTGATATTATTAATAGCTCCGTTGCGGCAACAATCAGTAGTGCCAAAAGTTACTTCATTGCAACCAACCGGCACGGTTACTATTCCAGTGTAAGTGTAAATCTGCACACCTGGATAAGGCGGATTGCCGGCACTACTCCAGTTGCATCCGCTATTGGCAATTTGTGCAGGACAAAGTTGCGATACTTCAGTGCCGTTTGCCGGCTGTGCTGATAAATCGGGATTTAACGTGGCATTTTGATTATAACCGCAAGGCGTACCGCTAATTTGCAGTGAAACAGAAGGAGGTGCCGGTACGGCTTGACCCTGATCCCAGCAATTTCGGTAGTAGCGAACAGTTACGCGGTATTGCATATTGCCACCCGATATGCCTAAGCATTCATACTGGATATCTTTCCCCATATTATGAGTAGCATAAGAGGCATCTACAGAAAAAAAGAAAGTTGCCAAAGCAACTATAAGTAATTTATAAAAACGATTCAAAACTCTCTATGTTGTGTTAGTTGTGCGAAAAAGATGCGAAATATAGCCAATACGTTGTAAACGGGCTGAAGAAAATATTTTGGAGATACTAATCGGTGCGCTTTAGGGAGCGAATCATTTGCCCGTAATGAAAGCCTTTAAGCATAGCATCGATGGTTTGCAAAATGCGCTTGGCTTTTGTTTCAGAAGTTTTTGCACCGTCAATCCACTTGCTGAAATACTTTTGCTCCGAGCTGGTGAGTTTTTTAAAGTTAGCCAAAGCCTTTGGTTCATCGGCTAAGCAATCCATCATTTCTTTCGAAAACTGAAAGTCAGATTCATCTAACGCTAATTGAACATTAAGTTGCGCGCCTTTGCGTTTGCCGGTGGCTTTGCAAATTTCGACATTCAAGGGCAATATAAAATCGCCTTCGCCCATAGGTATAAGTGCTTTTTGTTTTATGGTGTGGCTATCTAATTTCCCCTTTATATAAAACGATTTTTTGAAATCGGGTTTTAGCTGCTTTGCTATTTCGGCAGGCACAACAATGTAAGTCCATCCTGTTTTTTCGCCTTTGGCATCAAACTTTAAAATGGTGGAGGTAAATTTTATCATTAGTGTAAACTTCTAAAAAGTTTGAAACTTTTTAGAAGTTCTTCAACACAGTATCCTAAAAATGATTTCCCACTAATGGTTAGAAACTTTTTTGTTCTACCCTTTTGCGGAATATATTTTTACGCAAAAATTACCACATGGCAACCACTGAAGAATTAAAACGCATTCCATCGCAGGTACGCAGAGATATTGTAAGAATGGTTCATGCTGTTAACTCGGGGCATCCGGGTGGCTCTATGGGTTGCACCGAATTTTTTGTGGCTTTGTATTTTGATGTGCTTAAACACAATAAAAACTTTTCCATGGACGCTAAAGATGAAGACGTTTTCTTTTTGAGCAACGGGCACATCAGCCCCGTTTGGTATAGTGTGCTGGCACATGCCGGTTATTTCGATAAATCTGAACTGGCTACTTTCCGCAAACTGAATTCGCGTTTACAAGGTCATCCCACTACCCACGAACATCTTCCGGGTATTCGCGCGGCATCTGGTTCTCTCGGGCAAGGTATGAGTATGGCTATTGGCACGGCTCTTACTAAGAAATTGAATAACGATAACAGCCTTGTTTACACACTACATGGCGATGGCGAATTTCAGGAAGGGCAAATTTGGGAAGCACTTATGTTTGCTCCGCACAACAAAGTAGATAACCTAATTTGCACTATTGATTATAACAACGCGCAAATTGACGGAACCTGCGAAACTGTTTTAAGCCATCGCGATTTAAAAGCAAAAATTGAGGCCTTTGGTTGGGATGTGCTGGAAGTAAAAGAAGGAAATAACATGCAAGCCGTCCTCGACATTTTAAAAGAAGCAAAAACACACACCGGTAAAGGCAAACCTGTTTTTATCATCATGCACACGCTTATGGGTTATGGTGTTGACTTTATGCAAGGCGGTCACAAATGGCATGGTGTAGCACCAAACGATGCGCAGCTTGCTGTAGCCTTGGGGCAGTTAGAAGAAACATTGGGAGATTATTAATCGAGTAAAAGACAAAATGGTTTAGAAGGAAATTTATTTCCCCTCAAACTTGGCCTTTCTTTTTTCCAAGAAAGCTGATGTTCCTTCGGCAAAATCTTCAGTGGCTACGCACTTGCCAAACAAATCAATTTCAGTATCAAATCCATCAATGCCTGATTTAAAGTGGGCGTAAACGCTTTGAATTACCTGCGCAATGGCATAAGGAGCCATGCCTGTAATTTTTTGCATCATCGCCTTGCAGGTATCTATCAATTCAACCGTTTGTACCACATCATTTACCAGCCCAAGTTTTTCGGCACAGGTGGCATCAATTATATCCGCAGTCATTAATAGTTCAAGAGCTTTGCCTTTTCCAATTAGTTGAGTCATACGTTGCGTTCCACCATAACCCGGAATAATTCCAAGCTTTACTTCCGGCTGACCAAACTTCGCATTTTCGCTGGCAATACGAATATGACAAGCCATTGCCAACTCGCAACCTCCACCTAAAGCAAAACCGTTCACCGCAGCAATAATTGGTTTGCCGCTCATTTCAATTTTATCAAACACATCGTGTCCTCTGCGCGCCAATGCTTTTCCTTCTTCTTCGTTCATTCCTTTAAACTCCGAAATATCTGCACCGGCAACAAACGCCTTTGGTCCTTTACCAGTTATGATGGCGCCTTTAATTTCAGGGTTATTGTAGATTTCATCCACCACTTCGTTCAACTCGGTAATTACTGTTCTGTTGAGCGAGTTCAGCTTGTCTTCCCGGTTAATGGTTACCAATAAAATTCCTTCAGAGAGTTCGGTGAGAATTGTAGAGAATTCTTTCATACGGCTTTTTTAATTGCGGGATCAAACCTATATGAATTTCCATTTCTACAAAATGAGTTTATTCATATAGGTTCATGAAGCCTTTTGAAAAATAAATTTGCCTGTATAAATGTAGCGGAGTGAATGAAACGGCAAAATGAAGATTATCATCTAAAAATTTCGGTGTTCTTTCACCCACCCCTTAATATAATCCGCAATTTGCGCGGTAGGAGTGCCGGGAGGGAAAAGCTCACCGCAGCCGCTGGCGCGGAGTGTTTGCATATCGTCATCAGGGATAATTCCACCGCCTGTAAGCAGCACATCGTTCATTCCTTTTTCGCGCATCAGCGCCAGCACTTTCGGGAAAACCGTATTGTGCGCACCACTTAAAATTGAAATACCAATAGCATCCACATCTTCCTGCAAGGCGGAGGTTACTACCATTTCGGGCGTTTGACGCAAGCCTGTATATATTACTTCCATACCTGCATCTTTCAATGCCGATGCAATTATTTTTGCTCCACGGTCGTGACCATCGAGCCCTACCTTTGCCACTAAAATTCGGATTGGTCTTTTCATATTACTTGTGTCAAAAATAAAAATGCGGAATGAACTTTTGTTTCATTCCGCATTCTGAATTATAAATTCTGATTTCTAATAATCGTCATCAAAACCTCCGCCTCCTCTTTTACCACCACCAAAATCATCATCTTCATCATCTTCGCCAAAGTCGTCAAACGATTCAAAGTCTTCGTCATCGTATTCATCTGCTTTAGAAGCCTTGCGACCTTTACCCGAAGATTTCTTTTCAATAATATCATCAAACTCTTCTAAGTCTTTCATAGATTTTAACTCATCTACCGAAGGCTCATCATCTGTTTCTGCTTCATCGCCTCCGTTTTCGTAATCGTCTTTTACTTCCACATCTTCATCATCGTCCTCATCTTCATCATCTTCTGTTTTTTTCTTAGAAGGTTTTTTCTTGTCATCACCGGCTTTTTTAGCAGCAGGCTTTTTCAATTTCTTTTCGTCTTCATTTTTTTTCTTGGTCGCCATAGATGTCGATTTTTAGGGTTACAGTTTTTTTATGCTCTGGTTAGTTGTAACAAATGTTGTAAGAATATTTCTTTTCGAAAAATATTTTTTTCGTGTCTCAAATTTAGAATCAATTCTACAAAGAATCAAAATAGTCGAAAGATTTTTTTAATCGGGCAACTGATTTTTCTTTTCCCAATAAGTTCATCATATCAAATACTGGCGGACCTTGCATAGTTCCTGCCAACGCTAAACGCAATACGGGCATTAGTTCGCCAATTTTAATTGCGTTGGTTGTTGCAAAATCTTTCACTGCCTTTTCAACTTCTGCGGCTTTAAAATCTGCAATGGAATTAACAACATCAATCACCGAATCGAAACGCGCACGGTTCTCTTTACTGTATTTCTTCTTAATTGTTTCAAGGTCGTACACTTTTACATCCTCAAAAAAGTAGTAGCCCATTTCAAGTAAGTCGTTAGTAAAGGTTGCGCGTTCTTTCATTAAGCGGCAAAACTCTTTCGCATAATCGAAATTAAACTCGTAGCCCTTGGCAACAATTTGGTCTTTAATAGCATTGGCTAATTCATCGTCCGCTTTTGCTTTTAAATAATGATGATTGAACCATTTTGCTTTTTCATAATCGTAGCGGGCACCGGCTTTGTGTACTTTAGCTAAACTGAATAGCTGAATCATTTCTTCTAAGCTCAACACTTCACGGTTATCACCGGGATTCCATCCCAACAACACCAGAAAGTTCATAAACGATTCAGGAAAAAATCCTTTTTCGCGATAGCCTTCATTTACTTCTCCGGTTTCAGGGCTTTTCCAATTAATGGCGTAGAAAGGAAAGCCTAATCTATCGCCATCGCGCTTGCTTAATTTTCCGTTTCCATCGGGCTTTAATAATAAAGGAAGGTGTGCAAACTTCGGCATTACATCTTCTATTCCCAATGCACGGTATAACAATACATGCAAAGGAGCGGAGCTTAGCCATTCTTCGCCACGAATAACGTGCGTAATCTGCATCATGTAATCATCACTCACATTCGCCAAATGATAAGTAGGCATTCCATCGCTCTTCAGCAAAACGGCATCGGCTAATTGAGAAGTATTGAACGAAACCCATTCGCGTATTTCATCATAAAACTTTACTTCTTCATTACGCGGCATTTTAAAGCGAATCACATAGTGGTCGCCATTGGCTAAACGCTTTTCTACTTCATCTTGCGGAAGATGAAGCGAGTTCTTCATGTATTGACGGGTAATAGAATTATAAGAAGGACTCGGATTGCCCTGCGCTTGCAAATCTGTCCGCATTTTCTCAATATCTTCTTCGGTATCAAAAGCGTAATACGCATGTCCGCTTGCTAAAAGTTTATCGGCATATTCGCGATACAAATGCTTGCGCTCGCTTTGGCGGTAAGGGGCATGTGGACCATCGCCAAAACCAACACCTTCGTTAGGCTCAATACCACACCACTTTAATGCGCTAATGATAAACTCTTCTGCACCTGGCACAAAACGATTTTGGTCGGTATCTTCTACGCGCAAAATAAAATCGCCACCCAATTGTTTTGCCAATAAGTAATTATACAGGGCGGTTCGAATACCACCCGGGTGTAACGGGCCAGTAGGCGATGGCGCAAATCGAACTCTAACTCTTCTGCTCATAAATTTCTTTGTGTTGGAGCGAAAATATAAATAGTTGCAAGTTGCGGCTTACAAGTTGCGCATTGGCTACATTTATTGCTTCTTCGTTTAATGTTAGATGCACTTTTATTTACCAAAACACCAAAGCTGCTTACTGCTGTTTACCCGGATTGTTTATGGAAAGTGGACACAAAAGACAAAACTATATACTTAACTTTTGATGACGGACCAATTGCAGAAATAACTCCGTTCGTTTTAGATGAATTAAAGAACTGGAACGCCAAGGCAACTTTCTTTTGCATTGGAAAAAACATTGAAACCAATCCCGAAATTTTCAAACGAATAATAGATGAGGGGCATAGCGTTGGCAACCATACCTACGACCATTTGAATGGATGGAATACTACAGATGAAATTTACTTTGACAATGTAGAGAAGGGTGGAAGAGTAATGTCACACACCGGACAGCAAACTCTTTTCCGCCCGCCTTATGGCAAGTTGAAGCCCGCGCAATATGCTGCGATTAAAGCAAAATACAAACTGGTAATGTGGGATGTGTTGAGCTACGACTTTGATTTAAGCATGGAAAAAGAAAAGGTTTTGAAAAACGTTATAGAAAACACCGAAGACGGTTCTATTATAGTTATGCACGATAGTTTAAAAGCAAAGCCGAAAGTTGAATTCGCATTGCCGAAACTGCTGGAACATTTTACCGCAAAAGGATTTAAGTTTGAAAAATTATGAGCCTGATTGATACCCATTGCCATTTATATCTTGAAGAATTTGAGAAGGAGTTAGATGATATAATTCATCGCGCCAAGCATTATGGCGTAGACAAAATTTTTCTTCCCGCTATTGATTCCGAAACGCATCAGCGCGTTATAAATCTTAGCCTATTAGTAAATGCCAACTGTCAACTTCTTCCCATGATGGGCTTGCACCCTTGCAGTGTTAAAGAAAATTTTGAAGAAGAACTAAAAATAGTTAAGCAACACTTAAACAGCGGAACAAAGTTTTATGCCGTTGGCGAAATCGGGCTCGATTACCATTGGGATTTAAATTTTAAACCACAACAAATTGACGCTTTTGAGCGGCAAATTGAAATGGCGATAGAAAAAAATCTTCCCATTATCATTCACAGCCGTAAATCAACTCAGGATTGTATTGATGTGGTGAAAAAATTTGATGGACGGGTGAAAGGAATTTTCCATTGCTTTGGCGGAACCGTAGAAGAAGCCAAGCAGATAATTGATTTAGGGTTTTATTTAGGTATTGGTGGCGTGGTTACTTACAGGAACTCTGGATTGAAAGAAGTGCTGCAACAATTAAGCTTAGAACATCTGGTGCTGGAAACCGATGCGCCCTACTTAACCCCCGTTCCGCACCGCGGTAAAAGAAACGAACCCAGCTACATAAAACTGGTATGCGGAAGTATTGCCGCTGCTTTAGGCAAAAGCTACGATGAAGTAGCAGAAGTTACTTCGCGCAACGCGTTGTGCGTGTTTCAAATGAATTGATAGATTCGCTCCCCAATTTTAGAGAGGTGTCCGAGTGGTTTAAGGAGCTCGCCTGGAAAGCGTGTAAACGTGAAAGCGTTTCGAGGGTTCGAATCCCTTCCTCTCTGCAATAACAAATTTATAAATAGCTGTTTATCAATATGATAGATGGCTATTTTTGTTTGGGGCAAGTCATATTTCTGAAATGGGGCAAGAAAT
>CAMBIM010000121.1 GCA_945867505.1 Chitinophaga pinensis | reverse complement strand
ATCAAGCGGAGTAAACGCTGTATAATCTTTAAACGATTTGTTTCCGAAAACCACACCACCACCAGTTAGTGCTACATCAACTGCCGGAGCGTTTGGAGAAAGGTGAATAAAACGAACATGAGCCTTGCCAGAAGCTGGAGTAGTTAAATCATCGGCCACTACTAAAGCAGAAATTTTAGAAACCGAATCGATAGCGAATACCGAGTAGTTTTTGTCTTTCTCCAAAGTTAAATCAGCGTTGATTACCGTAGTAGAAGTTCCGGTAACGTTTACTTTAACGTTTCTTGCACCAGACTCTACTTGCAGGTAACCGGTGTTGTTAGGGAAATTAAGTGCAGCAGAGTTTTGTTTGCTGCCATCAACTAATAAATCTACTCCGGGTGCGTTTGGAGAACTGTGCGTTACCAATACTTTAGCGTACGTTTTCTCCTCTTCTTTTGTACAAGAAGAAATAAATACAACAGCGGTTAACAAGGCAACTGGAATCAGGGCTAATAATTTCTTTTTCATTTTGTGGAATTGTTTTTAGTTAATAATGTATTTAAAACAACCCGTCTTTTATTTTGTTTTACATTTTAACAAAATAGTTAAACAAGATTATTTTTCACCTATGTAAATTCAGTTTATAAAAATCGATATAAATGTTAAAAAACAAGATTATCGAAAAACCATTTCAAATCATTACCGCGCTGATAATTGCATATTCTCGCAATCAATTTTTCCTACATTCGTACGCTTCGTATTAAAAACGACAATTATTTATAATGACAACCAATCCATTTACACCCGAGCACGAATTACTTCGTCAATCGTTCCGCCAGTTTGTTGAAACAGAAATTACTCCTAACGTAAAAGAATGGGAAGCCAATAAAATTTGCGACCGCGAAGTATTTCGCAAAATGGGCGAGCAAGGTTTTTTCGGTGTTTCTTTTCCAGTAGAGTATGGTGGAAGCGGAATGGATATGTGGAGCGCGGTAGCCATCAGCGAAGAATTGAACAAAGCAAATATTGGTGGTTTAGCCATGTCGCTTTACGCGCATACTTACTTGCCATTGCCGGTGGTGTTAGCTTTAGGAACAGAAGAACAGAAACAGAAATATCTTGTACCGGCACTAAAGGGCGAAAAGGTGGCTGCCCTAGGCATTACAGAACCGGGAGCTGGCAGCGATGTAGGCGGAATTAAAACAGTAGCCAAAGACAAGGGCGACCATTTTTTAGTTAATGGCTCTAAGATGTTTATCACCAATGGCACCATGGCAGATTTTATAGTGCTGGCCGTGCGCACCGGGGAAGGACATACACTTTCTCTTTTACTTTTTGATACCAACACTCCAGGCTTTACAGCAAATGCGGTGCACAACAAATTAGGAATGCACAGCAGCGATACCGGTCAGTTGTTTTTTGAAAACTGCAAAGTGCCAAAGAGTGCTTTGCTGGGCGAAAAAGATTTCGGTTTTTATTACATCATGAGCAATTTTCAGGAAGAGCGTTTGATTGCAGCCGTTTCCGGTGCAGCTTCCGCAGCAAATGCCACACTTAAAGCAAAACGTTATATGCAGGAGCGCGAGGCCTTCGGCAGACAGATTGGTAAATTTCAGGTGCTGCGTCATAAAATTGCTAAGATGGCGGTAACTACTGAAGCCTGTAAGTCTATTGCTTACAGGGCAGTAGCGGAGTATATAGAACAAGGACCTGCTGCTTACAAAATTGTTTCCATGGCAAAGGCTTTTTGTTGTGAAGAATCGTTTAACGTGATTAACGAGTGTTTGCAAATTCACGGTGGTTGGGGCTATATGGAAGACTACGGTATTGCGAGGTCGTTCCGCGATATACGATTAATGACCATGGGTGCAGGAACCACAGAAATTATGTATGAGATTATCAGCAAAATTGAAATGGATGAAGTGAAACACGAAAAGCAATTAATTAAGGCCAGAGCTTAAACCGCTTGTTAAATGCTGATGCATATCATACCAAAGGCAACTATTTGACCTATCTTCGACTCTATTTAAATAAATGATGAAAAATTATTCGGCTTTTCTTCTTCTTGCGGTTATTTTAATCTCGTCATGCCACAAACCAAAGGACGGCAATTTTACGCTACAGGTGAAAGCCAAATATGGCGACCAAAATTTTGCTGCCGGTTCGCCTAACACTGACCCGCAGGGAAGAAGAATACAGATTGAAAAGCTGAAATTTTATCTATCGCACATTAAGTTGATTAAAACCGATAATTCTGAAATTGAATTGAAAGAGGTAGTGCTTTGCGATTTTACCGACCCTAACTCTCTTCGCATAAATGTGGCAGATATTAAAGGAGATTTTAAAGCCATTAAGTTTGGCTGCGGAGTTGATTCCGTTCAAAACTTAACTGACCCAAATTCTATAACAGATGATGCTAATCCATTAAGTAATTACAGCGGCATGTATTGGGGTTGGCTTAAATATCAATTTCAAATTTTAGAGGCGCGTTGCGACACCACTGCAACGGTTAGCGGTGCTTTCAATTGGTTTCCGCTTTACCATACGGGTCTTAACCCGCAATACAGACAGGTTGAACTTTCAAGAACTTATTCGGTTTGTTGCGATAATTCTTTTACTCTTAACTTAGTTTTAGATGTAAAAAAGATTTTTTACGGCAGCACACAAACCTTAGATATTATTTCTGAGAGCACCACGCAAATGGGAGCACAGGATAATCCGCTGATAGCTCCTAAGTTTGTAGATAATTTTTCACAAGCGTTTTCTGCAGAATAGGGATATGAAAAAGATTGTTTTGGCAATTAGTTTTTGCTTAGCCGTTGTGGTATCTTTACAAAATTGCACACCCGAAAAAACACTTCCACCTGTAGACCCTAACGACCCAGATAGCTCATATATTGGTACCCCATACAGTTTTTCTACACTCAATCCTCCCTTATTTCGTTTCCCGACAATTTCAGATCCTTATAAAGATTCGCTTACCCTAGAAGGCATTGAATTAGGAAGAAGACTGTTTTACGATAAACGTCTATCAAGCACTAATTTGCTTTCGTGTGCCAGTTGCCATAAACAAGAATTTGCTTTTGCAGATGGTGGCAATTCAAAAAGCAATAGTGTCTTTGGACCAACAAAAAGAAATGCTCCTTCTATAGAAAATCTACTTTGGTCGAATAAACTGTTTTGGGATGGGCGTTCTTCAACTTTGGCTGGTGTTGCAAAAGATGCCTTTCATGGTGAACAGAATTTAGATGTTCCTAATGCTATTGGATATTTGCAAAGTGACTCTAATTATACGCGTTTGTTCCGCAAAGCATTTGGTAAGCCAGGCGAAATTACAGAACCGAAAATATATTTGGCTTTACAACAGTTTATGATGACGCTGATTTCATCTAACTCGAGGTTTGACAAAATTCAACGTAACGAAGCAGGTTTTCAGTTTACCGAATCGGAGGCAAGAGGATTTGTAATTTTTCAAACAGAAGCAGGGGAGTGTTTTCATTGCCATACGTTCGGCAATACCTTTTTAATGACAGATAATATATTTCGCAACAATGGTCTTGACCCTGTTACATCTACAAATGATTTTACAGATAAAGGTAGAGGCTTAATAACCGGCAACAGCAACGAGTATGGAATGTTTAAAGACCCATCTCTGCGGAATATTGCACTTACTGCACCGTATATGCACGATGGAAGATTTCAAACTTTAGAAGAGGTAATTGGATTTTACAGCGATACTATTAAACCGCTTTCGCCAAACATAGACCCGCTTATGAAAAAAGTGCCCCATACTGATGGGCGATTGAATTTGACAGACGAGCAGAAGCAGGATTTGCTGAATTTGCTGCATACGTTTACCGATACTACGTTTATTTATAACCCTGCTTTTAGCAATCCGTTTTAGACTTCAGGTTCTTGTTGGCTAAGGCAATGGAAACTGCCAAGTCCCCAAATTAAATCTGTAGAGTCAAGCCCAATTACTTTTCTATCACTAAAACATTTTTGAAGAATATCTAAAGCGCGCACATCGTTTTTAGAATCGCGGAAGGTTGGCGTAATAACGTATTTGTTGCTGATGTAAAAGTTGGCATAAGAAGCAGGTAAGCGTTGGTCTTCGTAAACAACCTGATGCGGCATCGGCAGTTCAATGATGTTCATTTGTTTGCCGTTTTCTAAGCGCATGGTGTGCAGCATCTTTAAATTCTCTTGCAGCAGTTCGTAGTTTTCATCGCTCTTGTTTTCTTCTACCACAGTTACTACAGTATCTTCATTTACAAAGCGCGTAAGGTCATCAATGTGACCATCCGTATCATCTCCCACAATGCCATCGGCAAGCCATAGAATATTTTCTACTCCGTAATAATCTGTCAGATATTTTTCAATTTCTTTCTGCGAAAGATTTGGGTTACGGTTTTTATTTAGCAAGCAAGCTGTAGTAGTGAGCAAAGTTCCTTTGCCATTAAATTCTACACTGCCACCTTCCATAATTATTTTAGGATAAAACACTGGCAGGTTCAGCTTCTCTCCAATCAAAGTTGGAATAACATCATCTAAATCGTACGGAGGATATTTATCTCCCCAAGCATTGTAATCCCAATCAACAATGGCTTTCTTTTTTGTCTCGCTATTGATTAAAAAAGCTGGGCCATGGTCGCGGCACCAGGCATCGTTTGTTGGGTGAAAATAGAACTCAATGTCTACAGCAGCTTCTACACTCTTTAACTCAGAATGGCGCAATTGCCCAAGGGCAAATTGCTTCATGGTTTCATCTTTTACGTTTATGCAAACCTTTTGGTCTTGCGCCACCAACCAAATAAAATCACAATACGATTTATAAATGGTATGAATTTTACCCGGCCAGCTTGCTTCTTTATGCGGCCACGAAAGCCACATGGCGCGTTGCTTTGCAAATTCAGCAGGGAAGTGGAATCCTAGTTCTCTTGGCGTTTGCATGTAACTTTTATTTCTCTTCGTCAATAAAACGTTTGGTAATTGGCTGGTAAGAATCAATCCTTCTGTCGCGCATAAAGGGCCAGTGGGTGCGGTAAAAATCGGTTTGCTGCAAATCAATTTCCACCACAGCATTTTCCTCTTTATCGTGGCTGGCCAGGTAAAGCAAATTGCCGAAAGGATTGCTCACAAAACTTCCGCCCCAAAATTTCATTAAGCCATTTTGCTCTAAACCAACACGATTTACGCTTACTACATGCACCCCGTTTGCCACTGCGTGCGAACGCTGAATAGTTTGCCACGCATTGTATTGTTCCTGATTTGTTTTATCGTCCTGCGCGGTTGCCCAGCCGATAGCTGTAGGGAAGAAAAGAATTTCGGCACCCATTAAACTGGTAATTCGTGCTGCTTCAGGATACCATTGATCCCAACAAATTAAAACTCCGATTTTGGCAAACTTGGTGTCGAAGGTTTTGTACCCTAAATCACCGGGAGTAAAATAAAATTTTTCGAAGTATGCCGGGTCATCCGGTATGTGCATTTTGCGATACTTGCCCAGATACGTTCCATCGGCATCTAGCACAGCCGTTGTGTTGTGATAAATTCCGCTCGTTCTTTTTTCGAATAACGAAGCAATAATCACCACATTTAATTCTTTAGCTACTTTAGAAAGTGCATCAGTGCTGTCACCGGGAATGGCCTCGGCAAGCTTAAAATTTTCGTAATCTTCTACATCGCAAAAATAAAGAGAGGTGAAAAGCTCCTGCAAGCAAACGATTTGCGCACCGCCTTTGGCTGCATCGCGAATTCCGGCAATGGCTTTATCAAGATTGGGTTGTGCTTCTTTTACACAACTCATTTGCACTAACCCAATTTTTACTTTACTCATACTAAAAATTTGAGAGGCGAAAATAAAATTTTAATGCGCTCCGTGAACGAAGCGAATAAGTTCATTTTCTAGTGTATTTACATTTGCATTAAAGGTGCAGTATCTTGGAAAACAAAGAGCCCATCATGTTTTATGATAGGCTCTTTGTTTAAAATAGAATATTTCAATTTGTTGTATCGGCACGCTGAATTTTTTCTGGCAATAAATCTTTCCTACTTCCTTCAAAAAATAGATCGTAACCTGTTAGGTAAATAAATAATTGTTTGAATTTGTTTCAGGTCCGGAGGAAGAATAATTTCTGTTCTGCGGTTACCAGCACGTCCGGCTTCGTTACTGTAGCTCTTTACCGAGTAAAATTCGCTTCTGCCCGATGCAAAGATGTTTGCATCGGCAGGCAAAGCTTTATACTATTTGTAGAGAAACTTACACAATTTACAGGTGGGAAACCACCCCAGCCTTTGGGCACCCCTCCTGAAACAGGAGAGGAATGTGTGCGCTCTTAAACTTTATGACCAAATGTATTATTAACATCCTCCTCCTGTTTCAGGAGAGATGCCGAAGGCAGAGGTGGTAATAAACTTACTATGCCTCGTAACCGCTTTTGATAATGGTAGAAATCATTTTAAACTGCTGGTTAGCATTAAAGCAATGCACGGAGTGTGCCGGTATAACAATACCGCTACCCAGATTGAGGTGATGTTTCTTTTTATCAATAGTTATTTGAGCGGTGCCGTCAATTACCTGCACGTAGGTATCAAAGGCTACCATTTTTTCGCCCAACTCTTCGCCTTCATCAAACGACATGGCGGTAATGTTGCCGGTAGTTTTGCGAATAATAGTTTTGCTTACTATAGAGTTGGGCATGTATTCTACTATCGATACAATAATATGCGGCTCAGCTTTTCTTGTTTCAATCGTGTCGGTATAGGCGGTTAAAGGCTCTTTATCTTTTTGCATAATGGACTATTGGTTTCAATACTAATTAAATTTTATCCAACGCTATCTGCCGTTGCTGTTTAAGCGATTTGAAATAAGAGGGAGTTAGCCCTGTTACTTTTTTAAACTGGTTGCTTAAATGCGCGCTGCTGCTGTAACACATTTTAAGAGCAATTTCGCCAAGGTTTAGCTCATCGTAAAGTATTAACTCCTTTACCTTTTCTATTTTATGCAGAATAATGAAGTGCTCAATAGTAATTCCTTTTACTTCAGAAAAGGTATTACTTAAGTAAGTATAATCGTAGTTGAGCTTTTGGCTTAGGTATTTCGAAAACTTTACGGGGGGTATGGCATCGCTGTAATGCACCATTTCTATAATAACAGCTTTTATCTTTTCAATCAGCATCGCTTTCTTATCGTCTAAAAGTTCCAACCCATCTTTATACAAAACTTCTTTTAGCTGCTTGTGTTTTTCAGGCGTTAGTTCTTCTAAATCTACCTCGCCAAGCTCAATGGCAGTATAGCGAATACCCAGTTTTTCTAACTCTGCTTTTACCACCATTTTGCAACGAATGGTGACCATGTTTTTAATGAAATGTTTCATTGATTCAAATTGGCGGGTAAATTTTAGTGTGCTGGAGAGTGAATATCAAATATCAGTTTAAAATCGCTACTGGTTGTACACTTTAGCAGGGAAAGTTTACATAATTCACACATCTCTTATTCTTTACAGTATAAAACCTGTAAATGGTGTAACTATTAGTAAAAGTTGTGTACAAATTCTTTAATACACTGAGTTACGTTTGCCATCCTGAATTTTCTTGCTTGTTACCAACCCAACCACCCAAAAATAATGAATAGAATAGGAATTCGCCAAAAACTCTTAATCTTCACGGTTATTTTTTTGGCTAGCTATAGCTTTATAGTCTTTTCATTTTACCACAGCAATCAAAAGCAACTTGAATCGGCACAATGGGTGCAGCATACAGAGCAAGTTATTAACCAAGCGGGCAACCTATTATCGTTGGCTAAGGATATTGAAACCGCCTCGCACGGTTTTGTTATAACAGGCGATAGCGAATTTCTTGAACCTATTTTGGCTGCGCAAAAAATTGTGTTTACTAACTTAACAAAGCTGCACCTGCTTACAATAGATAACCCTACCCAACAGCAGCGCATAGATTCTCTTAACTTTTATATGCACCGGAGGTTACTACTATCGCTACAAGCTA
>CAMBIM010000120.1 GCA_945867505.1 Chitinophaga pinensis | reverse complement strand
GCAGATAATGCTGGTTGGCGAAACATAGCCAATGCCATAAATCCAAGGGCCCATAGCAGTGCTTGTAGTAAGGGTTGTGCCCAAAGCATCTACCTTTCTGATGGTTGAAGAGCCGTTGCTTGATTCCCAGTAGTTGGTTCCATCAAACTCTACGGTATGTACCGAGCTTGTAGCCGGGAAGGTTCCAATGTTGGTGCGGGTAGCCAGACTTACTTTCATAATTTCTCCGTTGCTATAATCGCAAAACAAGAGGTTGGTTCCATCGTAACCAATGCCTTCGCCATTGTTGGTAAACAAACCGTCTATATGGTCGGTAGAGGTTACATCGGCAACCCAGGCATCGGTAGCGGTAGCGGTAGATTTAGTGGCTATTATAGCCGGTAGTCCGTTATCGCCTATAAGCGTAAGCACATCGCCCACTACAGTATAGTTATATACAACAGGCGTATAGAGGTTGATGTTGGCAATAACCTGGTCGACAGTAGGCGAGCAGTTGTTAGCTACAATAGAGCGAAAGCCATCTACAGACTCGGAATAAGCCGCCAGAGATTTGTTGGTGTTGAATTTAATAAACTTCAAATCGGGGAAAGATGCAGAAGTAGTGGTAACCTGCCATAGACCGTAAAGGGTTGGTGTTTCGGTAGTGGTTGAATCTTTTTTGCAACCCGAGAAGTTGATTGCTGTGGCAGCAATTACTAAGTAGAGGATGATTTTTTTCATGGTTTTGTTTTTATGTTTAGCTGGCGCAAAAGTATTTTGTATAACCAAAAGAAGAGATGATATAACTCAGTTAGTAGGGTTTTAGAAAGAAAAATGCCGCCCCGCAAGTATTGCGGGGCGGCTTTTTATTATGTCCTGGTGCTTGCAGTTCGACTACGCTCACTGTGACACACCGAGGGTGACACTTCTATTTATTTTGCAATAGTAAATTTCTGGCGCTGTGTTTCGCCATTGTTGTAAACCTCAAAAATGTAAACTCCATTGCTTAGCACATCGGTGTTTATGCTTTGTATGTGCATGCCTTCGGTAGCTTCGGTTTCGGTAAGCATTACGCGCTGTCCGCTAAGGTTATAAACGCTGAGCTTAACCGCACCGTTGGTGGTGCTCAGGTATTCTACATTCAGTTTGCTGCTGGCCGGGTTAGGGTAAAGTTTAAGCACCGGTTCGGCAATTAACCGGTCGGTAGGTTCATCAGCGTTGTCGCCTTCAATAGTTCTGAAGTTGGTTTTGCTGGTGCTTATTTTGAGGGTATAGCACGAGGTAGAGCTGGTAGCCCCGTTATAGCCGTATACTTTTACATAATAAGTACCGGTAGTAGTAATGTTATACTTAACGCTTTCGCTGGTGGTGCCGCTAGTGGCACCGGTTGCCAATTTGGTGCTTGCGTTTGATTTATAGAGCACTACATCATAGTCAGCCGGCAGGTTGGTTAAGTCAACTTTAACGCGGGTGCCGCCAGTGGTGGTAGTGGTAAATTTAAACCAGTCTACATCGGTGCTTGGTGTAATAAAGCCGGTAAGGTTAGTATTTAGTGCAGGCACTTTGGCTGCAGTAGCCGAGTTGTTGCTTTCGTAAATATCGGTGCAGGTGCTTGGTGTGGCTGTAGTAAAACTTACGAGCGAACTGAAAGCAGAAGACTCGGCAGAGCAAACGGTTTGCACCTGAAACTGGTAATTGGTGGTTTGTGTTAAGCCGCTTAAAGCTACCGAAGTAGAAGCGGTGCTACCGGTGTTCCACGTAGCAGCGCCCACTGTGCGCCATTGGTAATTATAACTTACTGCATTAGCTACCGCGCCCCAGGTAAGTGTAGCGGCAGTTGTAGTAATGCCGGTAGTGCTGCCCGAAGGCACACCGCAACCAACTACTATTACCGGCTGGCAACCTAACGAAGTAGCTAAACCTGCGCGCACACCACCGGTGGCAAACAGGGCGTTCATTCTGGTAGCCTGACCAGTGGTGAACATATTCATGCAGGCGTCATCGGTATAGTCCATGTAGTTCATAAACATATCGCCATTGGGTCCGTTAGAGCAGCTTACCGTAGGGAAAGCGGGGCAGCCGTAATTTTCATCGGCCTGATTTGGCGTATCGGCTACGTTATCTGAACCGGTGCAGGCAGTGCCATCGTCACCCCAAATGTGATAAAGATTTAGCCAGTGGCCCACTTCATGCGTAGCGGTTCTTCCATAATTATAAGGAGCCGAAGAGCCGGGAGTAGTTAAGCTACCTACCGAAGTGTAAGTTACCACTACGCCATCGGTAGCGGCAGGGCCACCCGGAAACTGTGCATAGCCGAGTATGCCCCCGCCAAGGTTGCACACCCAAAGGTTAAGGTATTTAGTGGCATCCCATGCAGCATCGCCACCGGTGCTTGTATTTTTAACGCCATCGGTAGTAGAAAAAGAAGTAACCGTTGTTGACTTGCGCACAATGCCGGTTGTAGGATTGCCGCTTGGGTCGCGCTGCGCTAAACAAAACTGCACGTTGGTATTTGCCGCCAAGGCGCTAAAGGCCGAAGGCACGTTAGATGCATCGCTGTTTAGTTTTGCGAAGTCAAGATTTAATTGGTTCATCTGCGCCTGAATTAAAGCATCAGAAATATTTTGTGCCGAAGTGTTGTAAACCACATGCACCACCACCGGTATAGTTACTACAGCTCTTGAACCGCTTTGGCTGCTTTGAGCGTACTCTGTAGATTGTTGCTCTATTGCCTCCATTGTTTGTGTAAGTGTAGGGTCTGCAGCTAATTGTTCTTTTAAATGTTCTGCCGAAGAACAACGATAATAGGCTTGTTGAGCATTTAGCGTTGTGCCTAAACAACAGAAGCACGCTGCTAAAAGAAAAGAGAAAAATTTGTTCATGATTAAATTTTTGGTTATTAAAATATATAGCTGTTTTGTAACGAATGTAATTAATGATGCTGGTGGCAGTATTTTATTTGATAGCTAGTGAGTGAAATAAAATAAGAAGGGAATAAATATTTTTGCTGTTGATGGCTATTACCTTTAACACAGCGGATGTAAAATTCTCACTACGCAATCGAATTGCGCTGCGGGGATTTATTAAAAGCCAAATTCAGAAATTCGAAAATTCGGAGACCCGGAAATTGAATTTGAGTTTTGTGTTTTGCAGCGATGAATACTTGCTGAACATTAACCGGCAGTTTTTGCAGCACGATTACTATACGGATATTATCACGTTTCCGCTAAGTGATAGCGAAGAGGAGTTGGAGGCGGAGATTTATATTAGTGTAGATAGGGTGAGGGAGAATGCGGGGAAGTTCAAAGAGCAAAGAGCAAAGCTCAAAAGGCAAAAGGCAAAAGGCAAAGAGCAAAATTTAAAAAGCAAAGAGGACTTTAATGGAGAACTGAACAGAGTAATATTTCATGGGGTGTTGCATTTGCTGGGTTTTAAGGATAAAAGTAGGGCTAACCAGTTAGAAATGAGGGAGATGGAGGATGAGTGGCTGAAACGGTTCAATAGCAAAACCCAAAAGGCAAAGAGCAAAAATTTAAAGCCAAGAGACAAAGAACAAATGGAAAAAACTGCAAGACCCAAGAAGCAAAGGGCAAAAAAATAACACCAAGGACGTAAAATGTTCCATGTGGAACATGCAGCATTTGCTCTTTGGGATTTGGGCTTTGCTTTTCAAAGCCGTTCCACGTGGCACAATTCATCAATACTTATCAATAACTATATTTGCCGCGATGTTTAAAGAATATGACGTAATAGTAGTAGGTGCAGGTCACGCAGGGTGCGAGGCAGCAGCCGCAGCCGCCAATATGGGCAGCAGTGTGTTGATGGTTACTATGAACATGCAGACCATTGCCCAGATGAGCTGCAACCCCGCCATGGGTGGAATTGCCAAAGGGCAGATAGTAAGAGAAATAGATGCGCTTGGCGGCTACTCGGGAATTGTGAGCGATAAGAGCATGGTTCAGTTTAGAATGCTTAACCGAAGCAAAGGTCCGGCAATGTGGAGCCCGCGCACACAGAACGATAGAATGATGTTTGCAAGTGTGTGGAGAACCATGTTAGAAGAGACTAAAAATGTGGATTTCTGGCAAGAAATGGTTGGCGGACTGTTAGTAAAGGGTGGTAGAGTGTGCGGAATACGCACTTCTATGGGGATAGAGATTCCGGCAAAATCGGTGGTATTGACCAACGGAACCTTCCTGAATGGGTTAATACATATAGGCGAAAAGAACTTTGGCGGAGGTAGAGCAGGAGAAAAGGCGGCACATGGTATTACGGAGCAGTTAATAGAGCTAGGTTTTGAGGCGGGTAGAATGAAAACAGGAACGCCTCCGCGCCTGGATGGAAGAAGTCTTGATTATACCAAGATGGAAGAGCAGTTTGGCGATGAAGAGGTGGCGGGCTTTTCTTTTAAGCCAGGCATGGTTGAGCTGGACAAATACAGCAATGGTTTAAACCCACTAACCAATAAGCCTATAGATAAGGCTACTAAGCAGCTTTCGTGCTTTATAACCTACACCAACCAAAAGGTGCATGACCTGTTGCGGACGGGGTTTGATAAGAGCCCGATGTTCAGCGGCAGAATAAAAGGCTTGGGTCCGCGTTATTGCCCCAGCGTGGAAGATAAGATTGACCGTTTTGCGGATAAGGAAAGGCATCAACTGTTTGTAGAGCCAGAGGGCTGGAACACGGTAGAGATATACGTCAACGGTTTCTCAACCTCGTTGCCCGAGGATGTTCAATACAAGGCCTTGAAAGAAGTAGCGGGCTTTGAGAACATGAAGATGTTCCGCCCCGGCTATGCTATAGAGTATGATTACTTTCCGCCTACGCAGTTAGATTTAAGTCTGGAGACTAAGCTGGTGAAAGGATTGTTCTTTGCCGGCCAGATAAACGGAACTACGGGATATGAGGAAGCTGCTTGTCAGGGTTTAATGGCGGGAATCAATGCTCATAACTCTGCAAAGGAACAAGAGCCACTTATTTTAAAGCGTTCTGATGCTTACATAGGGGTGCTGATAGATGATTTAATAACCAAGGGTACAGAAGAGCCGTATCGCATGTTTACGAGCCGCGCAGAGTATAGAATACTATTGCGTCAAGATAATGCTGACCTTCGCCTTACCGAACTTGGACATAGTATCGGGCTGGCAGATGATGAACGACTTGAAAGAGTAAAGCTGAAGAAAGAAGCCATAAAAGAGATAAGAGAATTCTTTACCCAGAGCAGCGTTGAGCCAGGTGAAGTAAATGCTACTTTAGAAGAGGCGGGAACTGCCCCAATAGGGCAAAAGGTAAAGATTGACCGAGTGTTGATGCGCCCGCAGATAAGTATGGCCATACTCCGCAAGGGGGTAAAATCGGTAGAGGAGTTCCTTTCTAAATACGATAAAGACTTTACAGAGTCTGCAGAAATAGTGATGAAATACGATGCCTATATTGAGAAAGAAATGGAGCTGGTGCAGAAGATGGGTAAGCTGGAAGATATAAAGCTACAGGGCGATTATGATTACAGTAAGTTGAAGTCCTTAAGTATAGAAGCGCGTCAGAAACTATCTAAAATTAAACCTACTTCCTTAGGTCAGGCAAGCCGGATAAGCGGGGTTTCTCCTGCTGATGTTTCGGTATTGCTGGTGCATATGGGAAGGTAAAACAGTTGGCAGTTGACAGTTAGCAGTAAACAACAAAAATACATTTCATTAATAAGGGTAGCTGTTATATTACTGGTAGCCCTTATGCAGAATAACTGCGCTCAGGAGAGTACTCCGCAGGGTGGAGCACAAGACAAGGATGCACCGAAAGTAAAGAGAATATCCCCTGCTGATAAGTCGCTGTTCTTTAGAGGGAATAAAATTGAGATAAAGTTCAACGAGTTTATAAAGGAAACCGGGTTTGCTCAAACGCTTATTTCGCCACCCACTGCAAAGCGACCAGATTTTAATGTAGAAGGCAGAACTTTAACCATAAAGCTGAAAAGTGCGCTTCGCGACAGCACTACCTACACCATCAACTTTGGCGATGATGTGAAAGATTTGAACGAAGGAAACATAGCTGAAAACTTTACTTATGTTTTCTCCACCGGCAGTTATATCGATTCTCAAAAGATAAGCGGAACGGTAATAACTGCAAAAGATAATACACCAGCCGAAGGTATAATTGTATCGTTGTATCCTAAAGATTCGGCAAATGCCATTCTAAAATCTAAGCCATTCTATTTCTCAAAAACTGATAAGGCCGGAAGCTTCAAAATTGAAAACATTAAAGCCGGCAAGTATTGGATATATGCTTTGAAGGACCAGAACTATAACTATATCTACGACCAGCCCAATGAATTGATTGCATTTTCGGATACCATCATTAATTTATCAGATTCAATCTCACCAAATGTTAAATTATTTCTGTTTGATGAGAACAAAAGAAAGCTGCAATTAGATGAAGTGCGAAGTTTATCGCCCGGTCAGCTCCAAATAAGCTACACCAAACCTATTAAGAACTTTAAATTAGATTGGGAAGGCTACACCGAAAACGACTTTGCCTACGTTTATCCTACCAATGACACTATAAACTACTGGTTTTCAAATTACTATCAGCAAAAAGACAGTTTTTACCTGACCGCCAACGATACCCTTTTAGATACCGTGAGGATGGAAATGAAATTTATTAAGAAAGATTCGCTCAATACGGGGAACAAAAATGCTTTAAGCATTGTAAATCAGGTAAGTAAGAGCCGAATTGACAGCAGCAATAAGGCAAATTTGATTTTACAAGAGCTGAATAAACCGCTTAAAATAAACTTCTCCCGCCCCATAATCAAAATAAACGAAGCAAAACAGATTCAAATTAAGGAAGATACAGAGTCAAAAATGATTGAGCCTAAATTTACGGTTGATGAAAAAACAAAAATGTATGTTGAGGCCAACTTTGAGAAAAAGGAAAACACAAAATATGTAGTTGAAATTCCTGATTCGGCCTTACAGGATATTTTCGGCACGTGGAACAAAAAGTTGACTTACCAATTTACCTCCAATAGTAAAACGAGTTATGGGAATTTACACATAACACTTAAAACCGAACACCCTGAAAATTATTACACCATCCATTTACTTAATTCGGCCAATGAGGTAGTGAAAGAATTTTTCTTTACGGGTAATGGCGAACGCAAAGTATCAGCAGACAATATTTTAGCCGGTGCCTATAAGTTTGAAGTAATTGACGATACCAACAAAAACGGGGTGTGGGACACCGGTGATTTCAAACAGAAAATACAGCCCGAGAAAATATATACCTACAAAGATATTTATCAGCTAAAAGGCGGTTGGGATTTGGATGTAGAGGTAAAGTTTTAAACTTGCATCATGTCTTTAATTCTTCCTGTTAATGGTATTGCACCGAAGTTTGGCAACAATGTTTTTATTGCAGAAAACGCAACCGTAGTTGGCGATGTAACCACCGGTGATGATTGCAGCATTTGGTTTCAAGCAGTGGTACGTGGCGATGTGCATTACATACGCATGGGCAATAAAGTAAATGTGCAGGATGGTGCCATTCTTCATTGCACCTACCAAAAAGCACCGCTTAACATTGGCAATAATGTTAGCATCGGTCACCGCGCTATTGTGCATGGCTGCACAGTGCAGGATAACGTTTTGATAGGGATGGGAGCTATTGTAATGGACCATGCAGTAATAGGTGAAAATTCGATTATTGCTGCGGGTGCAATAGTGTTAGAAAACACGATTGTTGAGCCCGGAAGTATTTATGCCGGAGTTCCGTCCAAACGGGTTAAAGACGTTGACAAAATAAAATTCAAAGATTTAATAGAGCGCATTAGCAATAATTATGTGATGTACTCTTCATGGTTTAAGAAATAAGTATGGAAGATTTTAATAAAGAGGAACAAGTTGTTTTAGTAGATGAGAAGAACCATGTGCTTGGCTACATGGGCAAGCAGGAGGCGCATATAAAAGCAGTGCTGCATCGTGCTATAAGCGTTATCATATTCAACAGTAAAGGCGAACAGTTAATACAGCAACGCGCATTCAGTAAATATCACTTTGCGGGTATATGGAGTAACA
>CAMBIM010000119.1 GCA_945867505.1 Chitinophaga pinensis | reverse complement strand
AGTTGGTTTACCGCCAAAGGCAAGTTTCTCCAAATCTTTTAAAAAAGCATCTCCTTCCACATTAAAAATACTGACCTCATTTTCTGCTTCACCTTTTTGAAAATAGAGGAACGGAGCTTCCTGCGGCAAAATAGTTGAAGTAACCACTAGGCGATTTTGGTTTGATAAATTTGGATGTGAACCGTGGAATACAGCGGGATTAAATAAAATCACTTGTCCTTTTTTAAGCGGTACAGTTTGTATGTAATGCTTCAAAGTATCATCAGAAGTTATATGCGAAGAATGCAGCGAACCCGAACGATAATTTTCGAACCATAAGTGGCTGCCGGGCAAGAAAAACATAGCACCATTTTCTTCGTTTACATCTGTAAGCGGAATCCAAATGTTATAAGCATTGTAATTCTTTTCATCGGTGTAGCACCAATCCTGGTGCAGCAAAAATTCTTGTTTTGTATCAGCAGGTTTTGCTAGAAAGGAAGCATTTAAAATTTTGTGTCTGGTAAAATGTGTTTCAAAAAAATTATGCAAGATTTCCAGTAAAGCTTTCTGTATCACTTTATTGGTTTCATACGTATTAGCCATCAGGCTATAATAAAAATCAGTAGCTGTGAATTTGAAATGATTAGATATATATGCGTACAATTGCTCTACCTCCTTATGTAGATTTGCGTCTATCACCGCAAAGCCATCTTGAGAAGCAGCGCGTTGTATGTCAGGATTTTTAAACATAAAATTTATTCAGTTCTATCGGCTCTCGAAACTATTGAAATATATTTTTCCGAGCGAGTGATTTTCATCAATGAACAAAGAAAGCGAATCTATTATTCTTATTGACTTGCCTACCTTTCCCAAGGGAGTTATTTCACTTTCACTTCTTGCTGTTGCCGGTAGTTTATCGAAAAATTATTCGGTTAAAATTGTTGATCTGAATCTAAATCCACCTGCAGAATACAATCCTTCCGGTGGTAATGTAGTGATGTTTGGTTTAAAGGTTTCTTCGCAAAATTTGAACCAGGCAGTTTCGCTTTCCGGGAAAATAAGAGTTGCAAATCCGAGTGCAAAAATTGTTTGGGGCGGAGAACTTCCTACGCTGCTGCCCGATAAATGTTTAGAGTATGCCGATACAATATTTGGTGGTTTGTTTGAGCCGGTTGCCGATGCCTTTATAGAAGATTTAAAATCGGGAAATCTTAAACCAAAATATTTTGGAGAGAACAACGCGCAACAAACCTTTTCGAAACCTGATTTCAGTATGCTGCCCGCTCCTGAAAAATATTATCGGTTTATGGGTTACCCTCTTGAAACATCGAGAGGCTGTACGGAGAAATGTATTTTCTGCATGGTGCATACTATGCAAAAGAAAAATTACAATCTCTCAAATATTGAGCAGTTGAAAGATGTTATTCATCAGTATAAAGGCAAGTTCATCAATATAGTGGACTATAACTTTGGAGTGAATGTGGCACATGTTACGGCAGTATCAAAAGTGATAAAAGAAAGTGGCGCATTGGGCTGGATGGCAGAAATGTGTATTGAGTTGTTGGATAACGATGAAGTGCTTACCGCTCTTAAAGACAGTCACTGCAAAATGATTTACTGCGGACTGGAATCTATTGATCAGCAATCACTCAATTCTGTTCACAAGATGAATACCAATCATATTGAAAACTATGAACGCATTATACGGAAAGTGCAATCGTACGGTATTCAAATTGCAGCGGGAGTGATATTAGGATTAGAAGGCACGCATAAAAATACATTTGAGGAGCTGTTCAAGTTCTATCACCGCATGGGAATTATTTATGCCAAACTCACCTTTCTTACTTATAACCCCGGCACTAAAGTGCACGAGTATGTAAGAAAAAAAGGAAGTTACATTACCGAAGAAATTCCGGCTTATGATGGCAACCAGTTAACCTATCTGCCAAACGATGTGGATGCAGATTATGTGGCAAGCGGAGCGAAAAAATTTATACAACAGTACTATTCAGTAGCAGGTATAATTTCCAGAAGTTTCAATACAGAACTTAATATATGGGGACGTATAGAATATATTTTGTTTGCATTGAGTTACCGAAAAGTGTATTTAGAATGGCTGAAATACGATACGCTACGCAAACCCGAAAACATACAGGAACTAATAGAGAAACCTTTTTCAAAATCAGTAACAACTAACCTCATTGAAAAAGTTTTGGATTGGGTAAGAATTAAGCGAATGAATAATTAGCTTTACCTTTGAATGTTTCCCAAACGAAAATTTATTGCCGCCATTTTTGTAATTGCTTTAGCGGCTATTCTTGTCTTACCTCTTTACCTTTGCAATCAAAAAGCTACTGCTGCCTATCATAACTTTTTGGGTTCGGAAGATTTTAAAAAGCTATCACGTACACATCAAGTCGCAAAATGCGGAGTTTGCCACAAACAACAATTTGAGAATGAACTAAAGGGTCCTCATAGTCACGCTTATCAAATGCTCAAAGAGCATAGAGACTTTGTGAACAGCGACAAATATGATTGCGATTTTTATACTCGTCAGGTAAATAGAGATTTTGAAGGTTGTACGGGCTGTCATACACCGCAAAATTTGTTTGAAACTATTTTGTATGACAGTATTAAAAAACCTGAAAAGTTGGCAGCGGAACTTATAAAGGAATCACACCTTCGGCCTGAAACTCGCGATGGTGAATCAGCGAGAGCGACTAGTATAGATTGTTTCAGTTGTCATTATGACGGTAAACAAATGGTTTCGTTAAAACATATAACATCTAAGGAAGATTCCATTCCAGAGCATCAAACGGTGGAAGTGATAGCAAAGAATAATATCTCGTGTTTTCTTTGCCATGCCGATGTGGTTAAAACCATGAATCCTGCATTTGCCATTAAACGAACCGGCTCTGTGTTGTGCATAAACTGCCATCAGGAATATGATGCATCCGGCAAAGGAACTCATTACTATTTCTGGAATAAGGACCCGAAAGAAAAAGTCAACGTAGATATCTTTTCCTTGTTGAATGATTTTCATTTTAAGCTATTACCAAATCGGAAAGCAGGTGAAATTACCTGGATAAACACAACAATTCCCCACCCGATGAGCCCAGGACCTGAGATGGTTTTTAAGTGTGAGGTGTTAGACAAAGATTCTAATCTGCTCGGGACAAAGGTTATCCGCACTAATAAAAAGAAACAGTTTGACGCAGAAATGTACGCTAATCTTGAAAATAACCAGCTGCTTGGTATTGAAGGCGATGCAGTCACATTCGATGGTACCCCTCTAACATACTCAATTGACCTCAAAAATCCTGCAAAAGCAGAACTCTTCCGTATATCTCTCCTTCATAAAGCGCAATATTGGTTTCCCGATTCATTGGGAGTGCTAACGGCTGTTAAGGTTAATTCGGTAAATAAGTAAGTCTGTTACTTATCTAATTGATACAATCTAAATTCATCTATATTTTCAGAATACTCCTTTCGAATTTTCTTTAATGTAGTTGTTTCTGTCTCTATGCAGGATAGTGTGAAATTATGCAGTTCGGACAGATAGCTGCGAATCGTGTTCAAGCGATGAGGTTCCGAAACAATCAACACATCTCCATTAATAGATTTTAAATATTTCCAGAAACTCGGGTAGTCATATATATCGCATTTACATTCACTCTCCAAATATCGCTTGTAATATGGGAGAAATGGCATGATGTAACTATCGGTAATATATATTTTGTTGAATGCAGAAAAATTGAAAGGATGAAAAGGTGTGTTACTCAAAAAAAGAAAACTGAAAGCAGTTGAATTAACTGTTAGAATGCGATTAGCTGCCAAGGCCTTAATCACTTGTAATTGCTTTTGCTGAACCTCTACCTCTTTTTGCAACTGATTCGATTCATGTTTTAAATGATACAGATTTATTAAAGCAAGAACAGTACAGCCGACAATTATTGGATAAAGTTTACGCGAAAAACCAGTTTGAATACTCCTGGTAAGCAATAAAATATGACACAGAATAAATAACCCGATATAGGGAATCCAGGAACGTTCATTCACTTTGTCAACATACGTTTGAGCTGTGGTTAAGCCCCAAAACGATAACACAAATACCCAGAAGTAAATCCATCCAAATTTCTGCTCATGAAAATCGTATTGCATGAATAATGCTCCGCTTAGAAGTAATACTATCAACACCAGATACCAGTATTTCAGAAAAAATTCTTCCAATTCACTTAATACTCTTCTCCATTGGCGGATATCTGTAAATATCATTTTCTCCGGCAGTATAAGCGAGCGAAGCAATGGGGCGGACATTATTTTGGGGTCAGAAAATGTCATTTCGGCAGCCATTTGATACATGACTGTATCTCTATAAGTTTTCATGAAAGAAATCGGAACTAAATTTCCGCGGGCGATAAATTGTTCCTCAATATCGGGCTCTACCTGTTTGTGAAATTCTTTATCGGAGGCATTCTTAATATCTAAAGCAAAGAAAAGCGACTGTCCACCCACCAGCAATAAAGGCAATACAAAAAGCAATGCGGTGTGTTTAACCCTTTTCAAATAAATTAATGCAAAAGGCAAAATAAGCAGAACGCAAGCAATAGCTGCTTCGTTTCGAATAAAAGTGCCAATGGCGAAAAAAAAATTAAGCCCCAGAAGCCACCCCCACTTATTTTTGATGGCAAACCTGTCCTCAAAAAATACGATTATGCTGATAAGCGAAACACCACATACAAGGTATGCCACACGAGTATATATCAGATGTATTTGGTGGTCTGAAAATACCAACAGATAAACAACTGCCATTGATACGGATTTAACTACAATAGATAGCCTGAGGGTTTGGAGAGTTTTATTTAAAGCGAGCATAGCAAGCACTCCAGCAATAAGCATCCAGAAATATTCGAGCCACGAAATCCATTCCACATTGGGATAATATTCATATAGCAGTGAATAAAAATGTGAAATGACTTGATTGCCGGAAAAGTAAACCGAACGAAACGTCATGCCCGGAGTAAGACTGCCGCTTAGCAGAGCTATGTTAAGCCCCTCATATTCGGAAAAATAAAAACCAAAGAAAAAATAAGTGAAAACTAAACACAGGAGAACTACACAAAAAGCGAGAACTATATTTAACCGTTTGAGCGTAACTAAATTTGTATCCATACAATTTACACTTTGCAACTACTGAAAAGTAAACACAGTGGCGCTGTTCCCGTCTATGTCTAATGAATCAATCGGGACGATGTTATAGTTTTTACCTCTAACTACCCGGCAGTAATATTTAATTACTTCAATTCTATCGGAAGTCGAAACAATCCTTACACTGTCTTTTTTTGATGCTAAAAAGTCCATAAAATCTGTATAGTTATTAGCATCACACTTACACTCCTGACTCAAATAGGCATTATAATGAGGCTCTACATAGATAACATCTGCATCGAACATATAAAGTCGGGAGAATACAGAAAAGTTATGCATTTCAAAGGGACGGAGACTGAATAATATCATCTTCTTTTGTTCATTACCGGGTACAAGGATTTTGCCGGGATATCTTTGCTTTAATTCATCCCTGAATTTCACATGGGCTTCTATATTATTAGTTAACCGTTGGGAATATTCCTTGTGTTTCTGATATAAGACTATTGTTCCTGCAAGAAGAAGAATACCCGACAGTACTGTAACAGGATAATTAGTATGCACTGCGCCAAAATCAATCTTGCTTAAAAAAATGAAACACACCAACGTAAGCATGATATCTACGGTGTAGTACTGGAGCATAATGAAATAGGCTACAGCAACCAGGATAGCCCAAAACAATAAATTGAACATCAAAAGTTTGACGATGCCCGCCCTGCCATTTGGCAATGTTTGCCAAATTATCAGGATAAGAAGCCCGATATAAATTATCAGCAAGCCTAAGGAATGATTGAGTTTGTCAGTTAACTCATTAGCAGCTCTAACTACCAACTCTTTATTTACCCCAACAAAAGCATTTTCCGCTACTAAGCTTCTTAAAAAAGCTATGGTTGTATGCTCTTTATCAGTTATAAGATTAGTCACGGCAATATATTTAGCCGAGTCAACAGCATTTGTCATGTTTCCCAGCGGAACGATATTCCCCCGGTCTAACAACTGGTATCCTAACTCGGGTTCAAACTGTTTCAGAAAATCATTGGTAGTAAAACGGTCGTACGCAATATACCCGGCTACTATTAAAAATACGGTGGTATTGAACCTCAACGCAACTTTTGAATACGAGCGATTGGAAATAAACAACACACTCAGCCATTGCATAACAAAGATAAATACCCCTACCTCATGCCTGGTTAAAAGACAAAAAATGAAGAAGATGCACGACCACACCCCTGGCCATTTATTTTCCTTACTGCCCATAAGCAACGCAAGCGTGGACGCTGTCCCCAAGGCAAAAGCCACTCGCGTATATTGGAAGGAAAGGATGAATTCGGTGGCAAGAATGAGTGAAAGCAAGCCTATAAATAGCTTTACCTTAGTTCCCAATTGCACATTCTTCGTAAAGAGTATAAAAAGGATGGCAAACAGTGATACCGCAACATAAAAGAACAGGATTATTTCATACCACGGCACTCCCGGAATCATAGTATAAAATTTCATGTACACCTCTGCCAGTAAAAAATGTGAAACAAAATACCAGATATTTATAGGAACACCTTCGGTTAGGGAGCCCGAAAGAAAGGTTGGATATAATACTTCATACGATTCAAAAACCGAGTAATTCCCTAAACCAAATACAAAAAGTAGACAAAAAACGAATAATCCAATCCTGCCAATGATATTTGCTTTCATGTTCAGTTATACTTTACTTTTTTGAAGGAAAATCAAGTCAAACAGATGGCAAAATAGCAATTATTGAAAACCTTCATGCCCATGTGCGGATAGTTTGTTATTTAACAGGTGGTATATAATAGGTTTCTACTTTTATGTTCTGTTATTATTCGCTCTTACGATAGGGCAAATACCTATGCAGCTGTAAATTATGAACTCAAAAATTACAATTTTATGAATAACAATATCTCAATTTCGGGCAATCAACTGCGTGTATTAATTGTTTTGCTTTTGCCAATAATGCTCCTCCATTCCGGTTGCAACCGCCAGCGCCCTGCCGATGCACCCGCCATGAATGAAAGCAGCACTGCCACTGCCGGTTCTGAATCACCCGCGTTGGAAATTTTCCCGTATCTGCCTGCTGTTTTTGTAAAGGAAGAGAACTACGATACCGCTACCTCAATCATATTAACCACTGCTGATGTAGCCCGGTTTGATGATAAGACCGAAGACAAACCCTATGTCAACTCTATTCAGATTATAGATGCCGATCAGCCCTGGCCACCCAGATGGTATGCCGCCACTCCTGTGTACACCGATGAAATGTATCAGGCAAATAACAAACAGAATCAATATCGCTTCGACTTTATGATTGATGCAAAAGTGGATGCCGGCTACTTTTCCTTTTACAAAATTATTTCCAAACAGAATAGGGGAGTGGGCCAATTGGTGGCTCCAGAATTTGCCGGATATATTATGCTGAATGAGAAAATGGAACCGGTGGATACCGTTAAAAGCAACACGAAGCGATCGAACATGTATTTTCATGACCTGCGCATAAACGAACAAGGCGAGCGAATGGTGGATTTAAAAAAGGGCACTTATCTTGACTTGAGAGATTATACCGATAACCCCAAAGATAGTTCGGTACATTGCAATGTTGACTACATACAGATTTTAGATTCGAACGATAAAACTGTTTTTAACTGGAATCCCTTACAACACCTCAATCCTGATTTATTCCAGTACAAAGAAACTGTAAAAAAGAAGGCGTTTGCCGCTAGGCACGCGGATATGATTGAATGGACGCGTCTTACCTCTGCTTTCTGGGATTATGATGGTGATATCTTGTACGCAATGAAACAAATTGGTATTGGTAAAATATCGCGCCAATACGGACACGTTCTTTGGCAACTTAATCATTCAGATATGCCTTTGGCGTTGGGAAAAGATACCCTTGAGTGGTACAGCCCACACGACTTTAATCTGCTTTCGCACGATGCTGCCACTGCCACT
>CAMBIM010000118.1 GCA_945867505.1 Chitinophaga pinensis | reverse complement strand
TGAATATTTGCATTTCAATCTTCTTTACAAACCGGTAAGGCATAAAAGGCTTGAATACTTCATTTGCTCCATCATTATTTGGTGTAAAGGCGTTAGGTAAGATGTAGTAAGGACAATTATCAATACAGAAAATATTGCTGAATTGGCTTTGGTTGCCTACACGGTCAATTGCAGTAATGGCATAACAACCGGCAAGGCTTTCGTTTAATATGTGGTTGAACGTAGTATCATCTTTAGAACTTATACTGTCAATTAAAACCATGTTGGCAGAGTCATCGCCAAAATAGATGTAGTAATGATTGATGTCGTTAGAGCATGGGTAATTCTGATTGGTCCACGTTAAGTAGTTGATGTATTGCGCAGCCGTCCAAGGTATATTGTTGTATTGGTCGCAATCGTTGAGCACGGTTAAGGTTGGCGGACAAGGAGCGGTAGTATCAATAGGTATAGCGCAATCTTCTTGCGAGTTGTTGATGAGTGGACGAGGCAAACTTGCCAAAGCATAATGCCCGTAACCACGCACCAAGTAGCAATACGTAGTATCGTTAACTAAACCGGTGTCGGTATAAAAATGGTTGTAGACGGTATCAATAGCTTCGAACACCGAAGTGATTTTATTCTGCTTATAAACAGCAAAGCTATCGTTTGTCCACGGCACATTTTCGCTCCAGGTTAAGAAAAGCGATTGGTCGCTTGGGTTTACGTTTAAGTAAATAGAAGAAGCAACAGCCGTTGCGCCCACCGTATCGTTATTAGAATAGAAAAGCACTTTATAGCTCCAGGCACTGTCTTGTGTGTTCAAACCAATATCAGTAAAAGTAGTATCATTCAAAGCACTGAAAGAAGCAGCATCGGGGGTTGAAATAATAAGTTGAGGATTGGCCTGGTTAAATCCACTGCCTCTATACAAATCGAAACGGTAAGGCGGTGGGTTTTGAATAGTATCTAAATTAATACCACCGGCTAATGGTTTGGTCCAGCGCACAAATATTTGCCCGTTGGCTACATCGGTTTGTTGTACATCTACGTTAATAATAACCGGAATGTTTACCGGCATAAACACACATACGCCATTGCTTGGCACACTTTCATTCGCATCAAACTGAAACAAACCGTTTGGTGATAGTTTGCTAAAGTGCGCCACCACACGATAAGTATATTCTTGCCCAACCACGGTGGCATTATCTACATAACTATAAGTGAAAATATTGGCTCCGGTAATCTTGGTATAGCCACGACCAGCTAAACCGGTTTCGCAATATTCAGGCTCAAATAAATCGCAGCCGCTTTTGCGCCAAACAGAAAACCCGCGAAAGTCCGGTGATGACGCACAAGTATACGGGTTCTGCCAATTGAGTGTAACGTTTTGGTTGGAGGCCACTGCCGTTAAGTTTACGGGTGGCGGAGCAATGACCGTAATTAGCCAAGGCTCTACATCTACTAAAGGTATAGCGTAACTATCCTGTGCTTTAAATACCACCAAGTAAGGTTGCTTGCTAATGTGGCTGCATTGGGTATTCCACTCAAAGTTACCAATGGCAGGGTTGCCTACAATGTTAGTTCCTCCGCTTTGGTTGCGGAAGGTAGCCGGTGAAGTAACTTCAAACGGACCACCGCTGGCAGTAAGCCTTACGGTTTGCACAACATCAGGGTCGGTAGCGGTAATGGTAACGTTTAAAGGTGAGCCGGCTCTAATACAAGTATCGGGTGCAGAAACTATGCGCGGAGGGCGGTTAGGGTTGTAGTCAACAATAATCTGCATATCGCGCATGAGCGTGCCTATGGCTATTCCGTTTCGGAACTCGGTAACCAATATGGCAATATTGAAAATACCTCGCTGGCAGGGAGTAGCCCAAACTAATTGACCGGTACGCCTGTCAATAGTAATAGTATTGTTTGGCTGAATAGGCTGGCAATAGTTATCAGGATAAATGTATTGCGGAACCTGAATGCCCGGAATAGGACCTTGCAGGCAAGGCACCAATTGAAAGTCTAAACTATCGCGGTCAATATCATAAGCTCCTGGGTTATGAAAGAAGGTATCGTTTAAGTTGGCATAGTCTATAGGGTCGTTGGTAAGAACAGGAGAGGAGTTAAACCCGATATTGGATATATCAGTAGGAAACTTCAACGTATCTTCTACATAAAAAGGAACATCAATAGAGCCTCCGCCTTGTATGTTAGCAATGCCATCAATACGGTTTAAATCTTGAAAGCCGATGATGTAAAACTTGGTGGTAGGTGTACCGGCATACGTATGTGTGCTGATGTAAATATTTTTTTTAATGCTCACCGGTGTGGTGGCTATTATTTGCCCATCAGGTATTCCATTAGGCGGGTCAACATCGGGGCCATTCGTACGCGCTATGGTATCGGTATAGCCATCGCCCCAAAACACGGAGATAATGTCTTTATCTGCCGGTATACTAAAGCTATCATACTTGCTGTAAGTAATTACTGTTACGCGGTATTTGTAGTTGCCGATAAGCTCATACAATATTTCACCGGCACGGTAGTGGGTGGCTTGCGCCAGTTCAAAGCAAGCAGTTGACAATAAGCAAACCAGCAGGAAATGTTTCTTCAATAGGTTCATTGGTTCAAAGAAAAGAATTATAAGAGAAACAAACGCAGTTTAACTAAACAGATTGTGTGGGCGCGGTTGTTCTTCATTGCGAGGCTCTGCGAAGCAATCTTCTCCTTCGCTCATGGAGATTGCTTTACTTTCACCATCTTCTTTATTGAATACAATTCTTCATTCTTTAAAAGCAGAAGATAACTACCGGAGGGCAGTATTTCGGTGGCAATACTCCTTTCTGTTTTACCGCTAAGCAAAACCCTGCCGGTATAATCCGAAACCTGATACTCCACCACTTTATCGGTGCCAATGTTTATTTGATGGTTGAAAGGATTGGGAGAGATAGAAATACTAGTAGGAGATAAGTTGTTTGTGGAGGTAATGATGTAAGAAGACGTTGGACCTTCGCAGGCGAAGTCCATTATTAGCCCATTAGTGTAAGTAGAGAAGTGGATATAACCCGCTAGGGTATCTGTGCCATAAATTGTTTTGAGAAAATAATAATACGAGCCCTCTAAAGGTAATGTGGAATCTGTTGCAACCCAATCATAATAGCCGTAACCATTATGTCTAGCATATATTAAGGTTAATGTATTTTGCCAAAAAGTATTTGATAAGTCCTTTAACGTATCATTAACTACGAATTTCTTGGCTACGAGTAATGGAAAAGTATCTATATAACTTACGCCATGGTCAACAATCTGCCTTGAATCATATTTGGCCATTATCAGATTATGATCTAATGGTCGCAAAGAATAAGAAAACCCACTTGAACCAGGACTATGCGAGAATCCTTTTACGATAGAAAAATCCTTTAAACCATCTCTATTGATATCAATACTTACAAAGCCTGTATCCCAAGAAGGATTTACAACTGATGTTTGGATATAACTGTCCGGCACATAATCCGTAAAAATCATTCCCTGTGTTTGCCCTGCGGTAATAAAATGAGTTTGAGCAAAAGCATGAAAAGTACTTAACCCATAAACAAGCAGAAGAAAGCAGAACCTTTTCATACCATCGAATATAAACTAAAAGATTAGACGATTCGCCAATGTGCCGATTTAAAAGCAAACAGCCGAAGAAATTCTCTTCGGCTGCTTGGTATTTCCATCGTCTAATTGTCTAATCGTCACATCGTCTAATTACTCATTAATAAGCGATGCCACTAAATACTCTCTATTCATTCTGGCAATATTCGTGAGCTTAATTTCCTTCGGGCATTCTGCTTCGCAAGCACCAATGTTGGTGCAGCTACCAAAGCCTTCTTCATCCATTTGGTTCACCATGTTAATGGCGCGGTTGTTTCTTTCAGGGCCGCCTTGCGGTAATAAGGCGAGTTGAGAAATCTTTGCCGACACAAACAACATAGCTGCACTGTTAGGGCAAGCGGCTACACAAGCACCGCAACCAATACATGCCGCAGCATCCATTGCTTTTTCGGCAAAGGCTTTATCTACCGGTAGGTTGTTAGCGTCTTGTGCTTGTCCGGTGTTTACCGATACAAAACCACCTTTGGAAATGATGCGGTCGAAAGCACTTCTATCGGTCACTAAATCTTTAATGATGGGGAAAGCACCGGCTCTGAAAGGCTCTACATAAATGGTATCACCATCTTTAAAGCTGCGCATGTAAAGCTGGCAAGTAGTGGCTGCGTGTTGCGGACCGTGAGCGCGTCCGCTGATATACATGCTGCACATACCGCAAATACCTTCGCGGCAATCGTGGTCAAATGCAATTGGATCTTCGCCTTTGCGTACCAGGTTATCGTTCAGCACATCCACCATTTCCAGAAAACTCATATCGGGAATAATGTTGTCTATAGTGTAGTCAACGAGTTTGCCTTCTGCTTTAGCGTTTTTCTGTCTCCAAACTTTTAGATTAAATTTCATAATTAGACGATTTGACGATTAGACAATGTGACGATTGTTAAGCGTGTGAATTGATTTTTTTATACGTGCTTGAAATGATTTTATTGATAACTCTTAAAATGCTTTTTAATTCTTCAATTAATTTTTCACAGTCAGGATAGTTTTTCGAATGCTTACATATCTCTAACCAATATTCTGTTTCTTCTGCTTCTTTCTGAGCTATTCTCATTTTATTCAGAAAGTCCTTTGCGCTTGCTGCGTTCTGTGCCTCCTTTACATTAGCACCTACCGAAGTTCCGGAACGCAACACTTGTTTTGCAACTACATACTTTCTTTTCTCTTCTAACAACTCCGAATATTCAACTATCGACAAAGCAAACTTGAAAGTCAAATCAACAATCAGATTTTTCTCTTTGTTTTCCATCGTCTAATTGTCTAATCGTCACATTGTCTACTTACTTATAACTTCTTACTTGCAATTTTATGTTTTCGTAAACTAACTCTTCTTTATGCAAAATTGGGTCAGCATCTACCGAAGTGTGTTCCCATGCAGAAACGTAAGCATACTTTTCATCATCACGCTTAGCTTCACCCTCGTCCTGATACTCTAAACGGAAGTGACCGCCACAACTTTCGTTTCTGTTCAGGGCATCAATCACCATCAACTCTCCCAATTCAATAAAGTCAGCTACGCGTCCTGCTTTATCAAACTCCGGATTGAATTCATATAAAGTTCCTGGAATATTTACGTTACTCCAAAACTCTTTGCGCAAATCCTGAATCAGTTTTCGCGCATGTGTTAAGCCTTCGGCTGTGCGTGCCATGCCACAGTATTCCCACATTATCTTTCCCAGTTGTTTATGGAAATCATCTACCGTTTTCTTTCCTTTTGTGCCAATCAGTTTTTCGGCTCTTTCTTTAGCCACACTTTCTGCCTCCACAAAAGCAGGATGGTCTGTTGGTATAGCCTTGGTAAATATTTCTGAAGAAAGATAATTGCCAATAGTGTAAGGAATAACAAAGTAGCCATCAGCCAAACCTTGCATTAAAGCAGAAGCACCTAAACGATTAGCTCCATGGTCGCTAAAGTTAGCTTCACCTAAGCAGTAAAGACCTTGCACCGAAGTCATTAATTCATAATCTACCCAAAGTCCGCCCATGGTATAATGCACTGCCGGATAAATCTTCATGGGTGTTTTCAACGGGTCTTCGTTCGTTATGTTTTTATACATCGGGAACAATTCACCGTAACGTGCTTTCACCACATCAACGCCTAATCGTTTAATCGCATCAGCAAAATCTAAGAATACACCTAAGCCGGATGGAACTATTCCGCGTCCATCATCGCAGGCTTCTTTTGCGGCACGCGAAGCAATATCGCGGGGACTAAGATTTCCAAACGAAGGATATTTTCTTTCCAAGTAGTAATCGCGTTCGTCTTCTTTTATATCCGCTGCTGTTTTCTTTCCTTCACGAATTGCCTTGGCATCTTCCTTTGTTTTAGGCACCCAAACGCGTCCGTCATTACGTAAACTTTCGCTCATCAAAGTCAATTTACTTTGGTATTCACCGGTTACCGGAATGCAGGTAGGATGAATTTGTGTAAAACAAGGATTGCCAAAGTAGGCTCCTTTCTTGTGCGCTTTCCATGCCGCTGTTACATTGCTGCCCATGGCGCTGGTAGAAAGAAAGAAAACGTTTCCATAGCCACCGGTAGCCAGTATCACTGCATGACCGAAGTATCTTTCAAGTTCACCAGTTATCAGGTTTCTTGCAATAATACCGCGAGCCTTTCCATCAATGGTTACTACTTCCACCATCTCATGACGCGAATACATTTTTACATTACCTAAACCAATTTGTCTTTCCAACGCACCATACGCACCCAACAATAATTGTTGACCGGTTTGACCACGCGCATAGAAAGTTCTGGAAACCTGTGAGCCACCAAAAGAGCGGTTATCTAACAAGCCACCGTAGTCGCGTGCAAAGGGAACGCCTTGCGCCACGCACTGGTCAATAATATTTCTCGACACATCGGCTAACCTGTAAACGTTTGCTTCACGCGCACGGAAGTCGCCCCCCTTAATAGTATCATAGAACAAACGGAACACAGAGTCACCATCGTTCTTATAGTTCTTAGCTGCATTAATTCCACCTTGCGCAGCAATGGAGTGCGCTCTACGCGGAGAATCCTGAAAGCAAAATGCTTTTACCGAGTAGCCAAGCTCCGCTAAAGAAGCAGCAGCCGAAGCACCTGCAAGACCGGTACCTACCACAATTACTTCGAGCTTACGCTTGTTAGCCGGATTCACCAGCTTTGCGTGTTCTTTGTAGTTGTCCCACTTTTCTGCCAGTGGACCTTCGGGAATTTTTGAGTTTAATTCTGACATATCTTAAAGGTTGAAAGATTAATGAACCAAATGGAAATAGAAACTAATAGGCATTAAGGCAAAAACAAGAGGAACAATAATGGCGAAAGCAGTTCCTGCAATTTCAATCGCCTTATTGTATTTTACATTGTTTAAACCTAAACTTTGGAAAGCACTTTTAAACCCATGCAGCAAATGCCAAAAAAGCGAAAAGCATCCTGCCACATAAACTAGTACAATTAAAGGGTTTTGGAAAATTTCCACCATTTTACCGTATAGGTCTATTTCTCCGTGCTCCCAATTACTAATGCCTTGGCTTAGGCGGTTAGGAATCCAAAAGTGTGCTGTATGAATTACGAGAAAGATTAAAATTAAAGTGCCCAATAAGCCCATACTTCTTGAATACCATTTGCTGTTAGCCGCAGGATTGCTGTAAGCATATTTTACCGGGCGAGCATCGCGGTTCTGTTTCCAAAGCAAAAGCCCATCTATAATGTGAACCAGAAATCCGATAATCAACACAATTTCCATAGTGCGTATAATCAGGTTAGTGCCCATGAAATGCCCCCAATTGCTAAAAGTTTCGCCACCATCATTAAACCAAATCATAGAATTGATACCGGCATGAACTACAAGAAAAGTAATAAGAAATAAACCGGTAAGTGCCATCAGCAATTTTTTGCCTATGGAAGATTTTATGAGAACTGAATTTTGCATGAATTTGTTTTTAGAGCGCGGCTAAATTATTGCTGTAAGCGTAAAATGCAAGTTTATTTTTAAACAGAATAGGCTACATAATCGGTTAAATACAAACAAGGTTCATTCAACTTGCCGTTTAAAGCAATGGTGGCTTGGTGAATGATTTTGCTTTCGGGCTTTTTTAACTCGGGCAAAATACGGCTCATGAGCATGTTCCCAAAATCTTCTGACGCATCGCGCGGCAGTTCGTTTGGTAAATTGTCTATAGCCATTACATCAACAACGTTGGGCAAAAAAGGTTCTGTTGTTTTACCGGTTTGTGCATCGTAACCATAGTAAGGGTTTTCGATAGTAGAAGATTGAAGTGTAGACGGCACAGAAGAATCAGGAGCTACATCGCAGGTAATATCGGCAATCTGATTAATGCGGAAATCTTTAGCTTTCATTTCTTCGGCAGTAAAGAAAACCGGAATGCGTTTATCCCAATACACTCCGTTAATCATAATTTCTGCACACTTGGTAAACGGATAGAAGTTTGATTTGTATTGTTCGGGATGCTTATGAAAATCATCTCTATCAAAC
>CAMBIM010000117.1 GCA_945867505.1 Chitinophaga pinensis | reverse complement strand
AAGACAAAACAGTTTGGCGTAGGAGGGAAGTATCAAAACATTCGCTACGGGCTTACGGCAGATGTCAACTATTATGTGGTTGACCATTTGCCGGTTTACCCGTATGCCGCCAGTGCTTACATTACTACTGGTGTAGAAAATATTTTGGTGGCGCACTTTGCCAATCGCAACGGCTGGTATGGTTTGCATTTAGATAATGATATCTGGTTCACCACTTCTCCTAACGAGGGCGTGGTGAAGCGCACTTTCCCTATGCTGGTTACCAAACACAGTATTTATTACGAGCGCAGAATTTTTAAGAAGGTGTTGTGGTTCAGCATCGGGTTCGATTTGCGCTATAATTTAAGCAACAACGCGCCTTACTACGACCCATTTCTTGGCTCGTTCTATCCCGTTTACTCTACCCTCAAATCTTATCCGGTGCTCGATTTTTTCCTGAACCTGAAAGTAAAAACGGTGCGCGTGTTTCTGAAGGTAGACAACATCAGTTCTTCCTTCATGCGCAGAGGCGGCTATTATTCGCTTTATGGCTATCCTGCAGCCGATCTTTCGTTTAGAGTGGGTATTAAGTGGCGGTTTTTTGAGTAAAAAATTTGTTGGTTGCAGTAACCAACAGATAAAGATTTAGATATGAATGAAAGATTAAGCGAAAGAAGCAATCATAAAATAGATTGGGAGAAGTTTAAGAAGGAATTCATAGCTGTATCGTTAATTTTCTCTGTTTTTATCGTGATTTGCTTTTCGTTCTCATATCTTGTCGTTACTAAGCAAAACAAAATCAGAGAAACAGTTTCAGAAAAGCCAGTTATTACAACGGCAAAAGTAATTTCAATTCATTCAGGCAAAGGTGTTCGTGCCGCACAATATGAATTTATAGTAAATGGGGAAAGGATTATAGGTTCAACATTTAACAGATATAACGGTGTTGTTGGAGACCAAATTCGTATAAAGTATTACTTGAAGAACCCGAGTATTAGTTTGTACTGCAAAGAAGATGCAATGCAAAGTATTTATAATGATTCTATTGTTCCTATACTTACAGTTTTTGGCATTATGTTTTTGACGTATATACTGGCAATAATCATTTCTAAATTTATATAAAGACAATGGAAACTTGCCCTTCAAGCCTAACTAAGAAGATTCTGCTGGTTGATTTTCTATTTAAACTTCTTTCCCTCCCATAGCCGATCTTTCGTTTAGAGTGGGTATTAAGTGGCGGTTTTTTGAGTAACCCCCCTTTTTTCTGTATATTTTACCAGATTTAGCACCCATTTATGCCTTATGCACGCGTGTCAGACCCCATTCTGAAAACCAAATGACTTCCGCACACGTGTCAGAGCCCATTCTGAAAACTTACTGACTTCCGCACACGTGTCAATGTATGTTTTAGAACTAAAATGACTGTTGACACATGTGTCAGACCTCATTCTGAAAACCAAATGACTTCCGCACACGTGTCAACGTATGTTTTAAAACTAAAATGACCGTTGACACACCTGTCAGACCCTATTCTGAAAACCGAATGCCCTTTGACACACGTGTCAGACTCCATTCTGAAAACTGAATGCCCTTTGACAGACCTGTGAGAATCTTTTTTTCTTCCAGCCCATCTGTTAGATGAAGGCAAGCAATAAGTACAACAATACTAGGCTTAAACCTACTATTAAAACGTTTTAATCTGCCCTATCAACGCATGGCTATTAAATAATTGCATACCATCATTAACCTTGTTTCATTTGCGCAGCAAATAAATTTGTATGAACAAGAAATTTTTCCTCGCCATTCCTGTTGCAGTAGTCATCATTAGTCTGTTTGTATTTGCTTCGTGCAACAAAACAAAAACCATTAAGCCTGAGCGCAAAGCCATTACCGAAGCGGTGTATGCTTCCGGTTTTTTAGTGCCGAAGAACGAATACAAAGTTTTTGCCTTGAGCGATGGTTACATTGTTTCTAAAAGTAAAGACGGAGGCGATGAGGTAAAACGCGGAGAAGAAATTTTTAAAGTGCAGAACGATGCCAGTGCGTCTAAACTGGGTGCCAGTTCATCGGCTTACGATTTAGCTAAATTGAATGCAGGAGATAATTCACCTGTGCTGCTCGATTTAAAAAACAAAATACGAAGTGCCGAAGCGAAGTATAAAAACGACTCGCTTAATTATACGCGCTACAAAAATATGCTCGATGCGCAAGCGGTAACTAAAGGTCAGTTTGACCAGATAGCCCTTGCGTATGAAGTTTCTGGCAACGATTTAAAGTCGGCTAACGAAACTTACAGACGCACCAAAGACCAGCTACTGGTAGAATCGAAAAACGCGCAAAGTATTATGGCGGCTTCTAATCTCGACTATGGGAATTATTCTATACGCAGTGTAATGGAAGGAGTGGTTTACGAAACTTATAAAGATTTAGGCGAAGCGGTGCGCAGAACAGAATTGGTGGCCATAATTGGAGAGAATGGCGCGAAGATTTTAGAGTTGAGTGTAGACCAGCAGGATATTGATAAAGTAAAAGTTGGGCAGGAAGTGGTGGTAAAGATGGATGTAAGCGGAAGCAAAACTTACAAAGCTAAAGTGAGCAAGATTTATCCGAATATGAATCAGCAAGACCAGAGTTTTAAAGTAGAAGCAGAGTTTGCCGATAACTACGAAATGAACTTTGTGCATATATCGGTAGAAGCGAACATCATTATTGCACATATGGATAATGCGCTGATTATTCCTAAAAATGTATTGCAGGCAAACGATGAAGTTGAAGTAGTAAGCCTGGGCATGAATAAGAAAGTGAAAATCAAAAAAGGTTTAGAGAATTTAGAGTATGTAGAAGTAGTAGAAGGGGT
This sequence comes from Chitinophaga pinensis, assembly GCA_945867505.1. Taxonomy (GTDB): domain Bacteria; phylum Bacteroidota; class Bacteroidia; order Chitinophagales; family LD1; genus Bog-950. The sequence continues at coordinate 5,329 of CAMBIM010000117.1, read as the reverse complement.
GAAGGCAGAAGACGAAGTTGTAGTTCCTAAATTGAAATAATACATCCACATGCTTTCCGTAAATTTCGAAATAGCCAAAACTCACCTGCTTGCTAAGCCGCGGCAAACGCTTATTGCCATGCTGGGTGTTACGTTCGGCATAGGCATGTATATCCTCATGATAAGTTTTATGCAGGGCTTTAATGAGTTTTTAGAAGATACTTTGCTTTCATCCACACCCGATGTACGCATTTACAACGATATAAAAACAGATTTCTCGCATTCTATTCTTGATGAAATTTCTGATACATCAAAAGTGCTGAATGTCATTCATCACCCTAAGCCGAAGGATATTACCCCCGATATTAAAAACAGCAGCAGAATAATTGCTGACTTAAAAAAAGATGAAAGAGTTTTGGCAGTAAGCCCCACGCTTGCCACACAGGTATTTTATGTAAGCGGACCGGTGCAGATTAACGGCTCGTTGAGCGGAGTAAATATTTTAGAAGAAGCGCAGCTAACCGGTATGTATGATAAAATGAAAACCGGTAAAATTGAAAACCTGCTGACGATTGATAACGGAATTTTAATGGGTCATGGTTTGGCGAATAAGCTGAATGTAAGCGTTGGCGATTTAGTAACGCTGGCTACACCTAAAGGAACAGCTATGCGGTTTCGTGTAGTGGGAACTTTTCAATTCGGTATCGGCTCGCTGGATAATGTAAAGTGCTATGTGAATCTTTCTAAAGTGCAGCAATTGGTGGGTAAGGATAATCAGTATGTCACCGATATTTCGATGAAGTTAAAAGACTACGACCAAGCCACAGAAATGGCAGCCGAGCTAAGCAAACGCTATGGCTATAAAGCCGATGACTGGAAAATAACCAACGCCAGTGCTATGGTTTCTATTCTAATTCGTAATGTAATGACGTTTGTAATTTCATTCACGCTATTGGTTGTGGCAGGCTTTGGTATTTACAACATTATGAGCATGACCATTCAAAACAAATTGAAAGACATTGCCATACTAAAAGCCGAAGGATTTTCGAGTGGAGATATTCGTCAGATATTTTTAACCGAGAGTGTAACCATCGGCATCTTTGGCGCGCTTACGGGTTTGTTGCTTGGGTTTATTATGAGCAGTGGTGTTTACAATCTACCGTTTCCTAAGAATGATTTTATCAGCATCACTCACTTTCCGGTGGTGTTTCACTTAAAGCACTATGCTTTCGGTATGGGGTTTGGAATAATCACCACATTTATAGCGGGTTTAATGCCAAGTATAAAAGCCGGTAAGATTGACCCGGTGGCAATTCTTAGAGGGTAATAAATTGATTTGAAGAACATGGACATTGTATTAAAAGCAAACAAACTCAACAAATACTTCAACGAGCCGGAAGAGTTTCACGTGCTCAAAGATGTATCGTTTGAAGTGCCGCGCGGGCAGTTTGTTTCTATTGTGGGCAAGAGCGGTTGCGGTAAGTCTACCTTGTTGTATTTGCTTTCTACCATGGATACCGAATACAAAGGGCAGGTTTATGTAAACGATGTATTGCTGACCGGTAAAACGCAGAATGAATTAGCTAAGTTTCGCAACGAGCATATCGGGTTTATATTTCAGTTTCACTTTTTGTTGCCTGAGTTTTCTGCTTTAAAGAATGTAATGCTTCCGGCAGAGAAACTTGGTAAGTATTCTAAAAGTGAATGTGAAGACCGCGCTTATGAAAAGTTGAAGTGGCTGGATATGGAAAAGTTTGCCACTAAACTTTCTTCTAAACTTTCTGGCGGTCAGCAACAGCGCGTAGCTATTGCGCGCGCCCTGGTAAACGACCCAACTATTATTATGGGTGATGAGCCAACGGGTAATCTCGATTCCACCAACACACAAATTGTTTTTGATATCTTGAAAGATCTTTCGAAGAGTAAGCACCAAACGATTATTGCTGTTACACACGATAATGAGTTTGCCGCCAACACCGATAGAATTATTGAAATGAAGGACGGAGAAATTGTAAAGCCTTAGTTAATCGGCAAACGTGAAACTGAATTTAAAAGAGGAAACAAAAATCGCGATTGGAATTGTTGCTTTTATCTACGCCATATTTACCGTAGTTAAAATCTATTTCTTTTTTGAGCAAAACTTAGCATGGCAAATTATTACCAGTGTAATTGGTTTGTTTATCATCATCTTTTTTGGCTACATCATCCGCGGTATAGATATTTATCTCGACAAAATTTATCCGTTTGAGCGAAGCCCTCTTAAAAGAATAACTATTCAGTTTTTCGTTACACTTACCGTGCTATTTGCCATTCGGTTAATCCCGCTTGTTTTCTTTTCTGATAAACTTCCGGTGCATGCTTCGCGCGAAATTTGGGTGGCTTCGTTTGCTATTAATGTGTTTATGGTGTTGAGCGTTATCCTCTCAATTTTTGGATATCATTTTTTTGTGAGATGGAAGGAAGAGAAGATTTTAGCGGCAGAATTAGAGAAGGAGAAGGCGTTAGTGCAATATGATAATTTAAAGAACCAGCTGAATCCCCACTTCTTGTTCAATGCACTTTCATCGCTCAACTCTTTAATTTTCGAGAACCCGCAATTGGCATCCGATTTCTTGCAGCAGCTTTCCAAGGTATATCGCTATGTTTTAGAGAATCAGGAAAAGAATGTTGTCAATTTACAAACGGAAGTGAATTTTGTAAGCCATTATGTGAAGTTGCTGGAGACAAGATTTGGTGAAGGGCTTAGTGTGGTTTTTGAAATTAGCGAAGACGCAAGAGAGAAAATGATTGTGCCGGTTACACTGCAAATTCTAATTGAGAACGCAGTAAAGCATAATGTTACTTCGAAAGATTTTCCCCTTATCATTCGGATTGGAACAGAAGCTGATTACCTTTCTGTAGAGAATAACTTACAAAAGAAAGATGCCATTGAAGTATCGAATAAACTTGGGTTGGAGAATTTGAAAAATTTGTATCGCTATATTTCCGATAAGGATGTTGTGGTTTTTGAAAGCAATAATTCTTTCACCGTTAAAATCCCATTAGCATGAATGTTGTAATAATAGAAGACGAACCGCTTACCGCAAAAAATCTTTCGCGCTTGCTCAAGCAAATAGAACCAATGGCAGAAATTATTGCTACACTGGATTCAGTTACTGCATCTGTAAAATGGCTGCAAGAGAACAAGCAGCCTGATTTGTTCTTTATGGATATTCAATTAGCCGATGGCGTAAGCTTCGATATTTTCAATAAAGTGAAAATTGAAAGCCCGGTAATTTTTACTACTGCTTATAATGAATATGCCATTCAGGCATTCAAGGTAAACAGTGTAGATTATTTGCTAAAACCGATTGATAAGGATCAGCTGCAATCAGCAGTAGAAAAGTTCAAAAAGTATTTTGGTGTAAAGAACACTGCCGTGGATGAGCAGTTTAAATCGCTTTTAGAGAACATGCAGAACAAAAACACGCCAAAGTTTAAGGAGCGGTTTTTGGCACATTACAAAGGAGGCATTATTCCCATGCCTGAAAGCAGAACGGCTTATTTTATTAAAGACACTATCATTTATCTGGTAACGAATGATAACGAAAGATTAGTAACAGACTACAACACTATTGATGAAATTGAAGAAGTGGTGAACCCTGGAAATTTTTTTCGGGCTAACCGGCAAATGATAATTCATGTACAGCAAGTGGATACCTATAAAAAGCATGATACAGGTAAAATTGAAGTGCAGTTAAAGTGCGATAGAAACATGCGGGCTGATGTAAGCCGCGAAAAAGCAAATGATTTTGTGACTTGGCTCGACCAATGAGACTAAATATATTCTGCTTTGAGAGCGACAATAGGTTACTTTCGCGCAATCATGACAGCAGAAGAACACAAAAAAGCTATAAAGGAACTTACCCTTATTCCCGGTATCGAACGGACGGTTGCAGATGATTTGATTGAAATGGGAATTGTAAGAGTAAGTCAGTTAAAGAATAAAGATCCTGAAAAATTGTACAGTAAATCGAACCGTGAGAAAGGTTCTGTGCAGGATAGAACTTTGCTTTACATGTTCCGTTGTGCTGTTTACTTCGCTTCTAACGAAAAGCATGATGAAGAGAAGTTAAAGTGGAAGAACTGGAAGGATAAATAAGCATTAGCCTCTTTGAACTTCGATGACAATTCAACTCAATCTCCATTGAGGTTTCCCGTTAAGCATACAAAATTTCATAACTGATTTCGTTCAGTTTCTCTGCTTCATATTTATTCGCAAATTTGCCAAATGAAGGTTGAACAAATTTATACCGGCTGTTTAGCAGAGGCCGCATATTATATTGAGAGCAATGGCGAGTGCGCTATTATTGACCCTTTGCGCGAAACCGCACCTTACATTAAGCGCGCAGATAAGGATAATGCCAAAATCAAATACATTTTCGAAACTCATTTTCATGCCGATTTTGTTTCAGGGCATTTGGAGCTTTCGGAAAAAACGGGTGCTAGGATTATTTACGGCTCAAAAGCCGAAACCAATTTTGATTGTATAAAAGCCAATGATGGCGATGAATTTAAAGTTGGTGAAGTAACTATTCGTGCGCTGCACACGCCCGGCCATACACCAGAGTCAACTGCCTATTTGTTGTTGGATGAAACCGAAAAAGAGTATTGCATTTTTACCGGAGATACTTTGTTCATTGGAGATGTTGGAAGACCCGACCTGGCTATTAAATCAAACGTAACCAAAGAAGATTTAGCGGGGATGTTGTTTGATTCGCTGCGCGAAAAGATTATGACTTTGCCCGATGAGGTAATTGTGTACCCTGCACACGGTGCCGGTTCTGCCTGTGGTAAGAGCATGAGTAAAGAAACGTTCGATACACTTGGGCATCAAAAGCAGGTAAACTATGCTTTGCAGCATATTTCTAAAGAAGAATTTGTAAAGCAGGTAACGGATGGCTTACTTCCTCCACCGCAATACTTTTCGAAGAATGCCATGATGAACAAACAGGGCGCAGGAAAGTTAGAAGAAGTGTATGCACATGGTTTGCGTGAGCTTTCCGCAGAAGAATTTGAAGCTGCCGCTGAAGAAACACACGCGCTTGTTCTTGATACACGCGATCCGCAAGTTTTCGCCAAAGCATTTATTCCTAACGCCATTAATATTGGTTTAAACGGGCAGTTTGCTGTTTGGGTAGGAACGCTGATTACCGATTTGAAGCAGCCCATTCTGTTAGTTTGTAATGATGGAAAAGAAGAAGAATGTGTAATGCGTTTGGCTCGTGTGGGGTACGATAATACTATAGGCTTTTTGAATGGCGGAATTGAAGCATGGATCGCTGCGGGTAAGGAAACGGATTCAGTAACG
>CAMBIM010000116.1 GCA_945867505.1 Chitinophaga pinensis | reverse complement strand
TAAGGATTTAGATATTAGTTATGGCATTTTCTTCTTCATCCTTGGCGTGGGCGCCATTGCAGCCGCCATTAAATACACGGTGGGCAAAGGGGCTTATGGTTATATGGGGCTGGGCGATGTGTTTGTGTTGCTGTTCTTCGGCATTGTAGGTGTGTGCGGTAGTTACTACTTGATGGCGCATCAGTTTCATTATTCGGTATTGTTACCTGCGTTTACTATTGGCGCATTTGCATCGGGTGTATTGAACATGAACAACCTGCGGGATAGAGAAAGCGATGATAAAGCAGGGAAGAACTCGTTAGTGGTAAAGATTGGTGCGTTAAATGCTAAGAGATATCACACCGGTTTAATTGTTTTGGGTTTTGTGGCAGCGCTGGCGTATGTGGTGGTAAACTTTACCAGTAGTATGCAGTTGTTGTTTATTATCACCATACCGCTTTTCCGTAAGCATCTTTCTGCTGTGTGGCGTATTGAAGACCCCAAAGAATTTGACCCGCTGCTCAAGCAACTCGCCATTGGCACGTTTATCTTCTCTATACTTTTTGCTATGGGAATTATTGTAGGAAGCACGGGATGAGTTGCCTTTAGCTCCCTTTAGCGGCTTGGGTAAGATTTAGGACTGTGGTTTTTTATGCTTCCACCGCTTATGGCTCCAAAGCCAGTCTGCCGGATGCTGGCGAATATGTTCTTCCAGAATTTCAACATACTTTTTTGTAACACCAAACTCTGGTAAATCGTTCGGGCTATCTGTAATTTTTATAAGCTCTGCTTGATACTTGCCTACTTCGGTTTGAACTATTTTAGGATAAATAACTACGCAGTTTTGCAAACGAGCATAGCGCTCGGCACCGGTAAAAAAAGCGGTTTGGCGGTGCATAAAATTTGTCCAGCAGGCAGTTTTTAGATTAGAGGGCGATTGGTCGCTGATAAGAATACTCATGGTTAATTGCTTGGGCTGCATGGCAAAAAACTCTTTACTATCCCGCTGCATAATTAAGTGCATACCAAATTTGCCCCTGCTTTTTTGTATCAGATTATTAAAATACTTGTTGCTGACTAAACTAACCACTGCGCAGGTTTTATAAGGGTAAAACAAACTGGCTTTATACCCGCCATATTCCCACGAGGCAATATGCCCAACCATTAGCACCACGTGCCTGTTTGCCGCATAGCAGTCACTTATCATTTCCGGATTTGTAATTTGCACTCTGTGCTGTACCTCCTTAGCAGAAATGGTAAAGCACTTGATAGTTTCTACAATGCGGTAGCCTAAGTGCCTGTAGCTTTGCGAAGCAATTTTTTGACGCTCTGTTTCTGTTTTTTCCGGAAAAGACTGTTGAAGGTTATCCTGAATTACTTTTTTACGGTAGTGCACCACGTGCTCTAAAAACCACGCCACTATTTCGGCTATTGCATATAAAACACGTGAGGGTAAATAGGAAATAGCTAATAAAACAGGAACAACTAGATAATAGAGAATCATTTTTTCATCAGTTCGTTTTCACTCAATACCATCTCCCGCTTTTCATGTCCGCCTCTGCCTATTATTTCAAGCTTCATGTTGCGGTTGCCTTTGTTACCGGTAAAAGAAATGCGTCCGAAATTTCGTTTAGCATAATCGAAATGGTTTACGCGATAACTGTTGTGATACGCGCCTAACAACCTGCGAGGCAGTGGAGGAAAAGTGAGTGGTGAGCACGTAAAATCATAAAACGGATAACCGTTCCATTCGCGTTTGCTTAACTCGCTGTAATGCTTATCGCCAGTTAAAAAGATAACGCCTTTAATGTTGTTACTCGAAATAAAATCAAGCAGCTCGGCACGTTCGCGAGGATAATCGGCATACGATTCGCCAAAATTATTATCGTTTAAGACCTGTGAACCAATAGCTATGAATTTGAAAGCGGCATCGCTCATCATCAGTTTATTCTTAAGCCAAACCAATTGTGTTTCGCCCAAAAATGCTCCGGCAGTATCCCCTTCGGGCGAGCGGAAGAAACGGTCATCGGTCATAAAAAAATCGGCATCGTAATAGCGGAAGTTAAAGTAGTTGCCTCTAAACTGTTCGCCCTCCGGGTACGTATTAGGCCACATACCTTTAAATACTTTAAGGCTAGAATCTTTCAGCACATAATCTTTACCACAGTTGTCGGGACCGTAATCATGATCATCCCAAATGGCGTAACTGGGTTGGGTGGCCAAAAAATCGCGATACTTTCTGAACGATTTGCGCAGGCGCAAGTTCAAATTAAACATACCATCGTAGTTTTTTAAATCTTTCCCTAGGTAGTAAACATCATCGCCCAACCAAACCATAAAATCGCTTTTCTTCTTCTTCATCCTATAATAAATCCAATCTGCCGCACCGGGGAAAACCATGCGCCAAAAGCCAGGTCGCTGCAAAGCGCAAGAACCAAGAACGAAGTTGAAATCTTTAATATCCGTATCGGCCTGTGTGCGGAAATAGTAACGGGCATTTGCGCCCCAGCCATCTATAGAAATAAGAATGTTATAAACGCGGTCGGGCTTTAATCCCGTAAAATCCATGGTAAGGGCAATATCGCCCTTGGCGTTGGTTATATAGTTTACATTGGTGGGGTAGTAAACTTTCTTCTCGGCAGTATCGCCCAGTATGAGCATGTTTTGACCTTTGCCCCGGTAGGCAATCCAAACCTTTGCGCTGTTTTTTGTAACCGAGCCTACCACCGGCCCGGCAAGGAGTTTTGGTTTAATTACGCTTTGCGCAAAAAGGAAATTGCAAAGGGAGAAAAGAAGCATAAGAACACTAGTTTTTCTTACACATATCTTGTTGGTCAGGAGACCAATAACTGCAAGGAAAGCCGCACCTGTTTTTTTCACGGTGGCTAAAATAGAAATTAAGTAATGCGAAGATTTTGCACTTATAACGGTTTTTCATCTGCCGGTTTAATCTGGTCGCTGCTGATAAGAAAAATATTTTGTGTGCAGGCTGTTCCTGCCTTGATAGGGTTGGCAGTTTTACTGTTGTGTTAAGTCTAACTAAAAAGCCCTTCCAAGTTTCTAAAACCTGGAAGGGTTACACTCAAAAGCTCTTCTTAAAAATTATATCCGTTCTGCTTTATCATAAAGTCCGCTACTTCTCTGCGCACATCTTTTGGGTTAATGTGATACGTATGCAACATTCTGCGCATTAAGCCTTTTAATAAAACTTTCTCTGCCCCCTTAGCATAACTATCAATGGCGTTGTTAGCTGACTTGCGAACGGTATCTAACGCATCATACAAATACAACTGCGCCATTTTGGTTTTAATTTCCAGTTCGGCTTTGTTAGTGTTAGGCTTCTCACTTAATTTCTTTACCCGTAAAAAAGCTGACTCGGTAACAAATGCCATAGAAAGTATATCGGCAAGGTTCATTACAATTTCTTGCTCGTCTACTAACTTCTCTTTCAACTTCGCTCCTGCCGCACCGGTAATAATCAGGAAGATGCTTTTGAGGTTGTTGACGAATTCAAACTCTGTTCCCAGGAAACCACCACCGGTAAACGGAACATAGTTTTTTAAGATAGCCGCTGGTACAAACGACTGTGCATCTTTCAACTTCAATTCTTTAGTTACAAAAGCGCGCTTATAAAATTCTGCCAGCGTAAGCATCCGGTTAATTTCGTTTGTGCCTTCGTAAATTTTAGTGATTCGCGCATCTCGGTAAGCCATCTCTACACCGGTTTCCATACTGTAACCCATACCGCCAAAAATCTGAATGGCTTCATCACCGGTGTTACACATCGCTTCGCTGCCCAACACTTTTAATATAGCGCACTCAATGGCGTATTCGCGCATAGAGTTAATTTCTGAATCGTTTCCGCTGCTGCCATTCTTTAGCAACTCTTCGCGCTTTTTGTCCACCTCTGCACCAATGCGATAAACACCAGATTCTATAGCAAACAAATTGGTAGCTATAATTCCCAGCTTTTGTTTCATGGCTCCAAACTCTGCAATTGGTTTATTGAACTGCACGCGGGTTTTGCAATACTCTACCGTTTTATCTAAACCGAATTTCATTCCTCCTACCCCACCGGCTGCAATTTTTATTCTTCCGCTGTTCAAAATGTTCAGAGCCATGTTAAAGCCCTTACCTCTTTCACCCAATAAATTCTCTTTCGGAATTTTTACATTGTTGAAGAACACCTGCACGGTGGATGAAGCTTTAATACCCATCTTTTTTTCTTCCTTACCTAACGATATACCGCCAAAATCTTTCTCTACAATAAAAGCCGATAGCTTTTCATCGTTATCGATTTTGGCAAACACGGTAAATATTTCGGCAAAGCCACCATTGGTAATCCACATCTTTTGTCCGTTCAAAATGTAGTGTGTGCCTTCGGCATTTAAAATGGCTTGTGTTTTTCCGCTGTTGGCATCAGAGCCTGCGCTGGGTTCAGTTAAGCAATATGAGCAACCTTTTTCGCCACTGGCAATGCCCGGTAAGTATTTTACTTTTTGCTCTTCGGTGCCATACCAGGCAATGGGTAAAGAACCAATAGAAGTTTGGCAACCGATAGTAGTAGCAAACGAAAACCCACCGGCTAAGCCTTCGGTAAAAAGCAAAGCGGTATTAAAATCTAAACCTCCGCCACCATATTTTTCGTCTACCGATACACCGCAAAAACCAAGTGCCGCAGCTTTATTAAAAATCTCCATCACCAAATCTTTATCCTTCTCGGCATCTAGCCCTGCCACCTTAGCTATGCCCAAACCGTGCACTTCCTTAAGCATAAAATCTTTTACCGTGGCGTGAACCATTTTTTGTTCTTCAGTAAATTCTTCAGGAATAAAAATATCGGCAGTGTTAGCGTTCTTAAACAAGAATGAACCACCGGTAAGGTTAGATTTTGCAGCCATTTATTGAATTTAAATTTTGGGTGAATTACTCGCGCTAATGTAAAAGGATGTTTTATACCTGTGCGGCAAATATATTGGCAATGCAATCCCTTATGTGTTGCCCAACATGTTCACAGACACTGGCTATAGCAGCTATCGTTTTAAAAACTTTAGCTGCCGGATGTTGTTATATTCGTTTTACAATTACTATACATGAAAAAACTATTTACTCTTCTATTCGCATTTGGGCTGTTGGCTAACACACACGCACAAGCCCCTACTTTTCACAGCTACGATGCCGTGACCATTTTGGGAGATACCATCAGTCTATCGCAGTATTATGGTAAAAAGGTGATGGTGGTAAACACAGCCAGTTATTGTGGCTTTACTCCTCAATTTGAGGACTTGCAACAGCTTTATTCAGCTTACCGGTCTCAAAATTTTGAAGTAATAGGATTCCCTTGCAATGATTTTAATGGCCAGGACCCGAATGGAGATTCGGCCATATTACAGTTCTGCACGGGCAATTACCATGTCAGCTTTCAAATGATGTCGAAAGTTGAAATAGTTACTGGCGATACCGCTCCGGTTTACAAATGGCTGCAAAGAGCCGACCTGAATGGCGTGGCGAACAAACAGGTAGCCTGGAACTTTAATAAATTTTTAATTGATGAAGCGGGCCATTGGGTGCGCCACTTTGGCAGCAATACCTTGCCGGGCGATACGGCTATTGTGAACTGGATACTTACGCCAAGTGTGGTTTCGGGGATAGCGAAAAATGAGCAGGAGAAGTGGATGAAACTGACTTCGGGCAATGTGGTTTCATCTAACTTGGAGTTGAAAGTAAGCGCCAGCAATGGTAATAACATGAATATTGAGTTGTTCTCTGCCACGGGGCAGTTGATAGGCCAAGTGTTTAACGGAAAAACATTGGATGCTCAAACTATCAGCTATCCGGTTCAAGATTTACCGGCAGGTATTTATCTGCTAAAGGCTACCAGAGGTTCTGCCGCTCAAACAGAACGAATTTCGGTGGTTAGGTAATATGCTTCTATCAGCGTTAAATTGCGTTAGTCAAATCAGTTTATTTAAACTTCTATAACTACACAATAAAAGGGATAGCCCGACCGTCTGCTTTGAGGCGGTAACCCCACCATGTTATTTATGTTCTTCTATATTCGCCCCTCAAGAAAAAAGAAATGACTACCGAAAACATTAATGAAACCAGGAACCGTCTCGATGCTCTGAGACGGTATCTTTGACTACGATAACCGCAAATTAAAAATAGGGCAAGATGAAAACACCACCATCCACCCCGATTTCTGGAGCAACCCCAAGAAGGCAGAAGAAATTCTGAAAGAGATTAAAGTGAATAAGTTTTGGGTAACCAGCTTCGACAATGCCTGGAAGGCGGTGGAAGATGTAACCATCATGCGCGAGTTTTTTGAAGCCGGAGAAGCTACGGATGCGGAGCTGAAAGAAGCCTACAACCAGGCGCTTGCTGCGGCCGATGATTTGGAGTTCCGCACCACGCTCAACCAACCCGAAGACCAGCTGTGTGCTGTGCTGGAAATAAATGCCGGTGCCGGTGGCACTGAAAGCTGCGACTGGGCCAGTATGCTGCTGCGCATGTATGTGATGTGGGCAGAGAACCACGGGTTTAAAATTAAAGAGATAGACCGCACCGATGGCGATGTGGCGGGTATTAAATCGGTATCGCTGGAAATAGATGGCGATTTTGTATACGGTCACCTGAAAGGCGAGAACGGAGTGCACCGCCTGGTGCGCATCTCTCCTTTCGATAGCAACGGCAAGCGCCATACTTCGTTTGCCTCGGTGTTTGTTTACCCCATGGCCGATGATACGATTGAGATAAATATTCCTGCCAGCGAAATGGAGTGGGCCACCTTCCGCGCCAGTGGTGCGGGCGGGCAGAACGTGAACAAGGTGGAAACGGCAGTGCGCGTTAAGCACATTCCTACCGGTTTAGTGGTAAGCTGTCAGATTACGCGTTCGCAGCACGAGAACCGCGACCTGGCTTTAAAGATGTTGAAGTCTAAACTCTACGAAATAGAAGTACAAAAGCGCAACGAGGCCCGCGATAAGATTGAAGGAACGAAGATGAAGAACGAGTGGGGTTCGCAAATCCGCAACTATGTGTTGCATCCTTATAAGCTGATAAAAGATAACCGCTCGGGTTACGAAACCGGAAACATTCAACCCGTGTTGGATGGGGAGTTGGATGAGTTTATTAAGGCGTATTTGTTGCACGCTACTAAGAAGATATAGAAGGAAAATACAAAAGCCACGAATTACACGAATTGGTAGTTGCAGTTCGTGTAATTCGTGGCTTCTCTTTTCTAAAAAAGCTTGAGCAGATAACTCAACTCATCTACCCGTTCCATTTCCTTTTTCTGTTCGGCAATGTCTATCAGGTATGTCAATTGCTCTTTAAGAATGCTCAGGTTATCGGTAGGCACAAAGTATTCGTCCTGCTGTTCAGCATCCAGCTTATTGATGTAATCTTTTATCTCGTTTCGGCTGAAGACCGAACCTTTGTTAATGGGATTGATGTAGAAAGTTACTTCGCGCTCTAAATACAGTTCTGTATTAAAATCGAAGATGGTCTTTTTGCAAAAGGCGAGTATATAATGACGCACCAGCGTTACCCCATACACCGGCAGGTTTAACTCGTTGGCAAGAATCTGGTAGATAATCCCTACAGAAATTGCGCAACCCTTGCGGCTTTCTAAAACATGGTTAATGCAGTAATCGAAATAATCACCTGAAACCTGCTGCCCTTTAAAGTTGTGGTAGTTATAAAATACCTGATTGAATATCTGCACCTGCTCTAAAGGTGTTTGGTTGTAGTTCAACTCCAGCCAAATAGTTTGCCGCATCTTTTGTAAACGGATACGCACGTCATCTATACTGGCATCGGGGTAAAAGTATTTGCTGATTAAAAACGAACCGGTAAGCAAATCGGGAGAGTCTTTGCTTAACCAAAGTTTAAACTCCTTTACTAAAGCATCGAACTGAATTTGATGGATGATATCTTCGAGGCGTTCGTGGGTGGTAGGGTTTAAGTCTAAGGTCCAGGCTTCTTCCAAAGTTGGAATCACCGCAATACCCAAACTCATTAACTTATCGTGAACATGGCGGAAAACTTCCTGGTCGTTATCGTCCAGCAGTTTAATCAGCGCATTTATTTCACGTTCGTTGCTCATTCTTTCTTTTTACGCGCTGCCCACTTCTTCTTGCCTTTGTTGGTTGGGCCCTGCTCTGCAATTATGGCTTGTATTTCTTCAATAGTAAGCAGTT
>CAMBIM010000115.1 GCA_945867505.1 Chitinophaga pinensis | reverse complement strand
TGGCCATGTAAATTGTTGTTCTGACATACTTAGGAGAATTTAAGAAAATAAAACGATTAACCTTATTAGGTTTGAATGATTACGAATGTAAGAATCTGTTTTAATTTCCTGATACATTGTTCATTTTAGAACAGAAAGAATCGGGGATGGATTCTAAAAAATAATTTTCCTCTCTTTAATAACGAAAAGAGTTCCCAGCAGCACTTCCGGAATTATGTAGGACAAGTGTACGTAAATCCCAAACAGGGCAAAACTTTGCAAACTTTTATTGTCGGGACTAAGCCCGTATTGATAAGCGGCAAGAATAAGTGCGGAATAGAGCCCATAGTGCAAGACTCCTATGTTACTTGGTGCAGATGGAACAAAAGCGATAATCATCATAGATGCCACCACTAAAAAAGCTGTATAAAAACTACATACCGGTTCGGCAACTCCAGCAGCTTTGAGTAAAAAGAAAAACTGTAATAGGTTTAAAAAAAATACAATACAACACAAAAAAACATATTTCGTAATACATCGATTGGTCTTTATACCGTCTATGTGAGTGCCGGTATGAGAATATAGTCTGTATAAAACGCGCCCTGTTTTTTGCAGACGGAAAATCAACCTCCAGATTTTCCTTTCAGCCGCATTGTTTCTTCTTAAAAAAGTGTATGTTGCTGAAAGTAAAACTACAATTGAGGCCGTTAAAAAAATGGAGTATAAAATATAATGGCTTACAAATGGCTTGAACAGATATAATAAAATGGCCAGCGCTACAAACATTTGGGCATCTATCCATTTTTCGGCAATAATTGCAGCCAAAGAGCGGGAAAATGTTACTTTATTCTTTCTGCTAAAATGCCAGGCCCGAACTGCTTCTCCCAAATTGCCGGGCAATAGACAATTGTAGAAATTGCCAAGTATCAGGCTGTCATAAGCATGAATAGATGTCTGATTTTTTTGACTGTTTATCCAGAAAAGTTTTGCCCGAACAGAATAAAACCATACCGAAAAAATAAAAACAACAATGGCGGCAGCGAAATAATATACTTGCTCTCCATTTAGTCGCACATCTTTCAGATGTAACCCGCTATTGTAAAATGTAAGCCAAAGAAGAATTGCACTTATTGAAAAGCCCAGAACGGTCTTGAAGTTTACATGCTTAGTTACAACATTTTTTAAAGCTGCATAAAAGTTACTCTCCATAATTCTGATTAAGCGAGGTTAACACCTTTTATTAAAAACAATAAACTATTAAGGCATCTTTTATGACTTGGATCAGCAAGTCCCAATGCGCTTACCATTTAAAAAATCAGCATGTTTGCAAAAGATTTCTGCAAAAAAATGAAACCAAGAATATTCAAGAATCTCGATGTTCAAAGCCGCTTCGACCAAGATGGTTATGTGGTGATTGATTTTATCAGTCCCGGTGAAGCAAAAATCATTGAAGATAAGTTCTATGAGTTACACCGCGACCTACCCAAAGGATTTTACTCCGCAGCTTTTAATTCCGATGAAGTTTTTAAACAGGAAATATTCGAACACACCAACAAAGTACTTCAAAGAGCCATTGACGATAATTTTGAGAACTATAAAAAATTAGGAAGCACCTTTTTATGTAAAGCTCCAGGCAAAGAAGGCAAAGTAGATGTTCATCAGGATTGGACTACCGTAGATGAATCGAAATATTATTCAGCAACTATTTGGGTTCCCATGTTGGATACAACCGAAGAAAATGGAGCATTAAGGGTTGTACCCGGCAGTCATTTGTTTTTCGGCTATTACCGGAGCAATAACATTCCCGTGGCGTACAGAAATAACGAGCGCCTGCTATGGGACAATATGATTACCGAGCCTATGAAAGCGGGCCAAGCGTTTATTTTAAACCATGCTGTAATTCACGGCTCCTCGCCTAACCTAACCAACAAAGAGCGATTGGTAGTAGCATATGGTATTGCTCCCAAAGATGCACCACTCTTGTTCTATCATAAACAAGTGCACGACCCAACGGACAAAGTTGAAAAGTTTGATATGCCCGATGATTTTTTTCAGCGGTATTACAATGCCGGTGAGCGACCATTGTTCGGCAATTCGGTAAAAGTGTTTGATTACCCGGTTCCTGCTGCCGGTAAGGAAGAGTTGATAGAACTCATTCGGAAAGAAAGGGAAATCAGGAACCTTCCTTTTATTTCTGAAGTTGAATCTGAAATATCTACCCGTGCATTAAAACAAGAAGAATGGGTGGATGACAGAAATTTTTTACAAAAATATTCTCTCCCTAACATAATAGCAGAATTGAAGAAAAAAATACTTCAGAAAGATTAACTTTGGTTAGTATAAAATACAACAACATAAATCATGTTTGAGTTCAAAAAAATGAAAAAAGTGTTTCGCGACCCTGTTCATCAAGAACAGTTTGAGCGCGATGGATATTTGGTTCTGCCTTTTTACAATGAGGCGGAAATTGCGGAACTGAAAAAATTATACCTCGATATTCAGCCTAAAGAGTTTGAAGGATTTTTTCCCAGTACTTTTTCAAGCGATAATAATTACCGCACCAAAGCCGATATTGAAATAAGAAGAATATGCGACCGTTCTGTGCAGAAATATTTGGAGGATGTAAAAGTAATTTGCGGATGTTTCCTTGTAAAAACTCCTGTTCCTGAAAGTGCCATGTGCGTTCACCAGGATATGACTTTGGTGGATGAATCAAAATACAGCGGTATCAACATTTGGGTTCCGCTTCTTGATTTAAACAACGAAAACGGCACACTTGAAGTTTTGCCCGGCAGTCATCGCATTTTTCCCACTTATCGCGGAGCTACTATTACAGGTATCTACGAAGAATGTGTAGATGAGGTTAGAAAATATTTGATAAAAGTTTATCCCAAAGCAGGCGAAGCAATCATCTTCGACCAAAGTATTATTCATTTTTCAGAAGCTAACCGCAGTAAGGAAGACAGAATTGTTACCAATACTTATTTTGCTCATAAAGATGCCACTTTCCAAATTTGTTACTGGCGCGAAGACTATGGCAATAAAGTGGAAATATTTGAAGAAGATGAAAAATTTATGACCGATTTTGAACAGTTTGGCGACAATATCAAAGACCGACCTAAAATTGGTAAAAGTCTTGGTTTGGTTGATTATAATTTTCCTAAGCTAGATGCTCAAATACTTGCTGAAAAATATAAAGCCAATCGAAAAATCGGAGTAAAAGAAAAGTTGTTCGATTTATTGGGAATTAACTAAGGCTATGGTTCCTCACATTTTTAAAGACGAAGTTTTACAAGCCAAATTTGAGAAACAAGGTTTCGCTATCGTTCAGTTTTTGTTGCAAGATGAAATAGAATTTCTGAATAAGAAATTTGATGAACTGCATCCCACTGTTTACAGCGAAGGCGGATTTATGTCAGGTAGTTTTTCCAATGATTTCAATTATAAAAAAACAGCCAGCGATTTAATTGTATCTGTTTTCGGCAAACACTTTGAAAGGCTGTTTACAAATTATCAAACATTTGGAGGTGCATTTTTATACAAGCCACCCTCCAAAGGCTCTGAGTTAGGAGTTCATCAGGACTGGACTATTGTAGATGAAGAAAAATATGTGGCATTGAACTGTTGGGTGCCGCTTACTGATATAAATGAAACGAATGGTGCAATTCAGGTACTCCCCGGAAGTCAGTATTCGGGGTACAAAACTTTTCGCGCACCAACACTGCCATTTTTTTTCGAAGGATCGGAACAGGAAGTAATTGACAGAACTATTCCATTTTATGTAAAAGCCGGAGAAGCTGTTATACTAAATCAGAGCGTTATCCATTATTCATCTCCCAATCGTTCAGGCAAATTACGCAAAGCAATTACCGCAGGTGTAAAAACTAAAGATGCTCCCATGATTTTTCATTATCAAACACCTGAACATAAAATTGAGCGATTTGAAATGCCCGAAGATTTTCTGATTCGCTTTTCAAATTTTGCTACCAGTATTTTTGAAAGACCTGTTAGCGGCAGATTAATTTCAACCGCAAACTATCCCAGCCCGATTATAGATAAGAAAGAGTTGATTCCCCTGTTAGATAACCTAAAAAGCCATGCAGGCATATCTTCTCCCACATCCTCTTTTTTTGCCAAAGTATTTTCTAAACTGAAAGAGACGGTTTGAAACACCCCTGTAAAATTTCATACCTACTTGATTTATAAACCATGCCAAAGAGTAGATTAAAACTATAGCTGTTTCGCGGGGTAATGCTTTTAATAATAGTAATTGCTCTTGAGGTAATTGGCTACGCGGCTATGTGGTTCAGCAGCCATAATACAGATTTTCTTTCGAACAAAAATTATTTCCGTATTCGCGATATGCTGATCGGGAATAAAGATCCAGAACATTTGCCACGGTATCTTACGTTGCCTTACCTTGGGTATATTCCATATCCGCAATATAAAAGCCATGGGGTGGAACAGCATAACTGCGATGGTTACCGTGGCAGCCGCATCCCTCTTTCAAGAAATAAGAAGCTACGTATTCTTTGCCTGGGAGGCTCTACCACATACGGCTTTGGGGTTGATTCTCCTTCACAAACTTTCCCCGCACAGCTGGAAATTTTGTTGAATGCTTTCATTCCGCAGGATAGTATTTTAAGCAGACGTTATACGGGTGCTGAAGTACTTAATGCAGGGCTCGAGGCAGGTACATCAGCAGAAGAACTACAGCAATATCTTTTTAAGTACAGCTACTATCAATCCGATGTGGTGATTGTAAGCAGCGGGGTTAACGATGCTCAGTTGGCTGCTAATTCATCTGATTCTTTTCAGCTTGATTACACCCACTACCGCAGGCTGCAATTTCATCTGGAGCCATTGGCTCTGCCAACTCGTTTTATGCTGCACTCCTGGTTTTTTAGCTACGTATCTATCCGTTTGTATTATAATGAGTTTTCAGGCAGGCAGGATGAGTTTTCGCATCAAAGGGAAGTTACTTTCCCATTGTGGTCTACTGTAAATACCGATAGTTTGCTACAGCTTGGCGAGTACGCAAATTATCCGTTCTATAACAATACCCGAACGTTGTTTGCTCAAGTGAAAACTGATGGAGCGCTGTTGCTTACGTTGCCTAACATCTTAAATCCTCATTCGGGTTTGGTAATAGGAAAGCGCAGTTATAGTGCGCTCACTGAGTTAAATGCCTCGTTATCGAAAAAACTGACGGAGGAAGCGGGAGGAATAATTGTGCCTTTCACCTTCGATTCTATTAAAAATAGTTCTTGCTGGATAGATGACTGCCATCTGAATGCCGAAGGCGAGGCAAACAAGGCAGCAATTTTGTTTCAAGTGGTTATAAGCTCCATTAGTCAAAGTTCAAGCAAGCAAGCAATCCGTTGAAATAATAATTGTGATTTTTTGAAAATTTCAAACAGCAAAAATTACGAGTGGGTTAAATACCATAAGAAAGGGATCGCTCATACTACCCATTTTCAGAGTCAAATATTTTCTATTTGCGAGCAGTTCTTATTCTGCTTTTCGCATACCTGATTATACTTGATGTAAATTTACACCTGCTTATGTTTAAACAAACCTTGAAATATATCGGGTGGTTTCTATTATCACTTTTTATCATCCTCAATTTGGTTCTA
This sequence comes from Chitinophaga pinensis, assembly GCA_945867505.1. Classification (GTDB taxonomy): domain Bacteria; phylum Bacteroidota; class Bacteroidia; order Chitinophagales; family LD1; genus Bog-950. The sequence goes on along the minus strand of CAMBIM010000115.1, from coordinate 2,697 downwards.
GGATGGTATGGGGTGTCGTCTGTTTTCCTTACAGCTATTGTTTATGCGTTGTCTTGGAAGTTAGGTTCTATGTTGTTAGTCCGATTATTCAATAATGGTGAGTATCGAAAACGAATTACTCTTTTATTCACCTCATTGCTGGTCAGTTTATTTATGGGTGAACTGGCTTTAAGGTACGTGTTTAAGATTAATCTTTCGCGCCAAGAAATGAACGGCAGTTTCTTTTATTTCTTCCCCTACGGTAAACCCGAATTAGAAAATCTGTTTAGGAAACTGGGTCATAAAGAGCCGGACTTACGCCTAAGTAATCATGTGCCCTATTGGGAAGAAATGAATGAATGTGATGAGTTTAAGTATTGGCACCGCTACAATTCTTTAGGGCTACGTGGCAAAGATCCGTCAAAAGATACTGCCAAAATAAACATTGTAGGTTTGGGTGATTCATATACCGAAGGTGTTGGCACACCCGAAGATTCTACCTGGCTTCAATTGGTTGAGAATAATTTGAATCAAGTCAGGCGTGGACAGCTCAAAAAAATTCAATGTATAAACGGTGGAATTATGGGCAACGAGCCTATTGCCGAATACATTATCTTAAAAGAGCTGTTGCTGCCGTACAAGCCTCGTGTAGTTATACTGGCAGTTAATTGCACCGATATCAGTGACATTGTAGAATTAGGCGGATGGGAGCGGTTTAACAACAACCACAGAAAAATTCCATGGTATGCTTATATCTACTAGTTCTCCTTCATTACCCGTGCGGTTTTACATATAGTGCACCCCATTAACTGGCTATTTTTAACCGATGAAGAATATCGAGAGGCAGAAAAAGATGCCTTCGAAATACTAGAACAGTGTATTGTTGGAGATTACCTTAAGCTTTCCCGGGAGCAAAATTTTAAACTCATTGTTGTACTCCATCCTGTATTATCTGAATTAGAGCAAAACAATTTTTTATTACACCCCTTGGCAGTTAAACTTCAAAAGCTGCCGGAGATTAAAACAATTAATCTTTTTGAGGCATTTAAGAAAACTAACCAGCAGAGCGACATTGAATACAAATCGCTTTACTGGTTAAAGGATGGGCATAACAACTCTCGCGGATACCAACTATGGGCTGATCATACGTACCCTGAGGTGGATTTTATACTCAGTGATACACTCCATAATTAAACCCCCATATCTTTAGACCAGTGCGTTTATTTTTTTTATATCTTTGGTAAATATCGGTGCAGGCTATGTAAATAGCAATATGAGTCCAGGAGAACAATCATGTTATAGCAGATTTTTTCATTTAATAGCCACTAAACTATGGCTCTTGTTTCAAACTATACCCTTCAACCCCTCAACCGCCCGCTGCAGCAAGACGACTTGCTGCACCTGCTAAGAAGATGTCTTTTTGGCATCGGCCATCAGGAGCTAATTGCCTTTGAAGACAAATCGCTTGATGATTGCCTGGATATACTTCTCACACAATCAACTATGCCACCCATGCTGGCACAGGAAGATCCCGACCTTACCGACCCGATGGTGCCACACGGCCAGCAATGGGTCAATGCCCCATGGGAGAATGAAGATATTGATAAGAAAAGAAGAATCTATCTAAAAGGATGGTGGACCGGGCAGGTTATTAACCGTGATTACTCGCTCACCGAAAAGATGGTGCTGTTCTGGCACAATCATTTTGTAACCGAAACGGAAATGGTGCGCGATGCGCGCTACAGCTACCGGTATGCGGTTATGTTGCGGCAGTTTGCTTTGGGCAATTTCAAAAAGCTTATCCGCACCGGCACTACCAACCCTGCCATGCTGGTGTATCTGAATGGCAATACCAACAGCAAAAATGCCCCTAACGAAAACTACGGACGCGAACTGCTTGAACTGTTTACCATCGGGAAAGGAAATAAACAGAACTATACTGAGGAGGATGTAAAAGCCACTGCCCGTGTACTCACCGGTTGGAAGGACAATAAAGAAACCATATCCGTCAACTTCCATCCCCAACTGCACGATACGGCTGATAAGAAATTCTCCTCCTTTTTCGGTCATCATATTATCCATGGGAAAGAAGGCAAGGCGGGCGCTGAAGAAACGGATGAGCTAATGGATTTAATATTCAGTAAAGAAGAAACTGCGCAGTTCGTGTGCCGCAATTTATACCGCTGGTTTGTGTCACCGCACATTGATGAAAAAACCGAAACAGAAATTATTGAACCGCTGGCGCGCCTGTTTATTCAAAATAACTTCGAAATAAAACCGGTACTGCGTGCCCTGCTCAGCAGCGAACACTTTTTCGATGCCGCCTTTCGCGGGTGTATTGTCAAAAGCCCGGTCGATTTTTTTGTTGGTGCCAGCAAGCAGTTTGAGCTGGCTATGCCGCCACTGGCATTTGACAGCCACCTGTGCTGGATACATTATAATTTTAACCTGGGCGGCTTGGGCATGATGATAGGCGACCCACCCAATGTGGCAGGATGGCCTGCTTTTTACCAGGCTCCCAAATACCATCAATGGTGGATTAATACCTATACCCTCAGTTTTCGGATGCGACTTATTGACGACCTAACCGCCTCCGAAGGAATGAACTGCAACGGCCCGCGTGTAAAAATTGACCTCATAAAGTTTGTAAGGCGGTTTAATAATTCCGCCAATGCAGCACTGCTGGTAAATGAATGCCTGAAATTAATGTGTGCTGTA
>CAMBIM010000114.1 GCA_945867505.1 Chitinophaga pinensis | reverse complement strand
AGTTATTGCACATCGACTTCCTTAATCTGATAAACCTCTTTCGAGTTTTGATACTGATGAACGTAAGCTACTACCATAGTGTTCTCCGGTTTCCAGGCTGCGTCTAAAACCTTTTTGTAAACCTTGCGGATTACCCTGCCTGCTTCGCGTGTTTGGGTAATGGCATCGCCTTGAGTATCGCTTATGAAATCGCGCATAACATCTTTGTGGCTGTAAAAAGTATCTACCACAGAGCCATTAAGTTGGGCAGTAATAATGTTGCTTTCGGAAAGTAAGATGGTGAGTTTGTTTTCTTCTGTTACAGTTTGTGTATAGTGCAGTTCGGCAATAACGGTCAGTTCATGATTGGTTGAATCGTAAGTTTTATCTAACACAATATTTACCGGTGTGGCTTTGGCAAGTTGTGTGATTACATTACTGTTCCATTCCCCTTTCTCGAACAGAACACTTGGAGCAGTAGAAACTACTCTATCAACCGCAGCAGCGGGTTCCAAACCAATTTGCCCTAAGTAATCGAACAGGCTTTGCGCCTTAGTGTTCTGAAAATCCTGTGTACTTAAATCCGTGTAAGGTCTGCCTAAAGAATTTATCGGGTGCAAACTAACCGATATAACTCTGCCCGCATTTGCTGCTTTTATGTTGGCAATAATTACATGCCCCTGCGGACAGTTAGGGCAACGCACTCCCGTAAATTCTTCAACCAATACATTTTTCGCTTCGGCAGTTGCCACAGGAGATTCAATATACGTAGTATCTGAAACTACATTTTGGTTATTGCCCAGGTTAATATCTGGTCCAACTTCCTTGCAGGAGTGCAAAAAGCAAAAAACAAATACAACCCCCAAACCCCTAAAGTGGGCTTTTAGCTTTGTCATAATTTCTATCAGGTTTCTCATTGCATTAATATTTAAAAAGTTGAATTCACTCCAATCTTCACTCCGCTGAATGCCGGTTCTAAGCGACAAACGCCACCGGTGCAAACAATTCCTTCTACTTGCTTTACATAGCTCAAAGTAAACCGGTGAGCCCCTAAAGTGTATGCGCCAAAAACAGAATAGTAATGGTTGGCATTCGGGCTTACATCCGGGTTTGGTTTAAAGTTCCACATATCAGATACGGAAAACGAAAAATGCGGAGCAAAATTGTATTCTAACAACGCATAAATCCACTGGCCGTAATCGAGCTGCACGTGCTGGTATTGCACTTCCATGCGCAGGGAGTGTTTCTTATTTATTTTGTAAGTAAGTTCTGCAAATGGAGTGTAAGCATCTACCTTAGGGTCGCCTTCTTTACGGTAAAGAAATTTGTTGTAGCGCGCGTATTGAAAGCCCACTTCTAACTCAACACTCTTTGATACTTTAAAGTTGCCTGCAAAATATCCTTCGGCAAAAAACACCGTATCGGTTGGGTTATACTTCTTCAAAATAAAATCGCGGATGTAAGAGCCTTGGAAAGTAAACGTCATTTTGCGGTTAGGAGAGTAAGTAACTTCTGCACCAAATGCCATTTCACGATTTTCTTGCGATGGCGCAAAATAGCGTGCCGGTAGCCGCAGCGAATTTTGACGCGATACCGGTGGTAGAAAATTCAACAGTCCATCAAACAAGGCCTCGGTAGCGTTGGGCGAGTTGTGGAGGTAAAAATTTTCGGTGCGCTTAAACTGCAACGATACACCAATACCTTTGCTGGAATAATTGAGCACGGAGTAAACACAATTGCCTGCCGAGTTTATGAGTGAATCCTTAGCATCGCGAATCTGGTCTTTCTTAATGGCCTCGCTGGTTTTATACGCACCTTCTATATACCAGCTGAACCCTCCGGCAGTTATAGTGTTGTAGGCAGTAACTGCATAGGTGTTATATTTTGGCACAAAACGACCGAGCGTATCGTAGCTTTCTATGGTAGAAACAATCTGGTTGATACTTTCCTTATCCATGCTGCGGTTGATGATACCAACGCCCGGCTGAAAAGTTGCCTTGCCATTCTTTGTGGTAAAATTTCCATCGGCATTAAAACCGAGTATAAGCGGTTTTTGCACACTGAACTTTAATTTCTGCGCACCTGCAAAAGCCTTCAGTTTTACTTTGCCTTTAACATCAAACTCTAACCGTGCTCCTAATAATGGATTATCAATTCCCAAAGCGCGCTCTTCAAAAGTTCTATAAATAATACCGCTGCCTATTTGGTCGTAAATGTAGCCACCGGTTATGGTCAGGTCTTTTATTTTCTTCTTGATAAAAAAATTGCCTACACCCACACCGGTATAGGGCGAAGTAGGAACGCGCAGAATTGAGTTGTAAAAAAAATCGATACGCACACCGGTTTCCAGTTCAAACTTTTCGTTGGTGTATTTTAGTTCCAGCCAGTTATCGGTGCCAACTTTCAGGTTATCGTAATGCGGAAGATTGAAGGCGCCAATCTTTGGGTCACGAACAAAAAAGTTGGTGTTGTTTTGAAACGCACCCGAAAAGTAGCCCCACTGTGCGTCCGCAGTTGTGAATAAAAGCAAAAACAGAATTGTGGATACGGTGTGGAGTTGTTTCATTTAACAAATGGGATGTTGGGGGTAAAGTTATTCGAATAGCTATTATTCAAAAATACGGTTAGTTTTAAATTTATGTTGGCACGTGCATTGCCATTAAACTGCAAAATAAATTTTAGATACATGAAGAAGTTATTTCTCCTTTTAGTCCTTTCTACTTCGGTTTTCCTTACAAAAGCACAGAACGAAAAAACGCCACTTGAAAAAGTTATTGGTGAAAAAACATTACCGGCTATTACGCTTACCGATATGAACGGCAAGAACGTAAACGTAGCCGACTATGGCAAGAGTGGAAAAATTACAGTGCTAAGTTTTTGGGCAACCTGGTGTGTGCCGTGCAAAAAAGAACTGACCAACATTGCTGACCTGTATGAAGAATGGCAGAAGAAGTATAATGTGCAGATAGTAGCTGTAAGCATTGACGATTCACGCAGTTCTACAAAAGTGAAGCCCACGGTAGAAGGGCAGCGATGGAATTACGATGTGCTGTTAGACGTAAATCAAAACCTTAAACGCCAATTGAACATTCAAAGCGTGCCGTTTACGGTGGTGGTAGATGCTAAAGGTAAAATTGCATTTACCCACTCCGGCTATGTAGATGGCGATGAATTTATATTAGAAGAGGAATTGCAGAAGCTTTCGAAGAGTAATTAACGAGAGCAGACTTTAGGTTTAAACAGCAACGCCCCGCAAGATTTGCGGGGCGTTGCTGTTTTCCGAAGCTTGGTTACTGGGTACCCTGATGGGATGGATGATTTACTTTCCTGCTCAGCACATAAATCAAATCTGCCGAAACTGATAAAATCCATGATCCAATAAGCAGGCAATAGCTCCATTCCAATACTGTTAGCCCCCACAACTCGGGGCGAACAAATTTTTCGGGTTCGTCAACGGATTGTGTAAGAAGCGTTTTTGGCCAAACTAACACCACCAGATAGATAAACGCTACGATAAAACCCTGAAGGCTTATAAAGTAATGCAGTTTACGTTCCTTGCTTTTCCATATACAATAACTAAATAGCACAATAGAAATCATTACCCCCGAAAAAAAGACACTTGCTGCAGCGCGGTGGGCTGTCCAGTTATCGGCTGTGTAATAGCCAATAGCCGAAAAACTAATAGTGGCTAACATGCCTATGTATGAAGCATACCAGGCTATTGTATTTTTACGCAGGTAGTTGCCTAACCCGTTAGTAAACCCCATCAACAATAAACCACCTATGCCCAGGCAGATGTTGAACACAAAAGAATACTCGCTGGCAGAAGCCAAACCCAACTCCGATATAAAATGGTTTTTGGGCGAATAGTGTTGCGAACGGGTATAGTGAGAGGCTGATGCAAAAAGCCCTATTGCAATTATTAAACAACCCAAAATGCCAGACGCAGGAGTTAAGTATTTTAGGTTTAGTTTTTTAAAGTTTAGTGGCACAATAGCTTAAATTTATAACAAAGGGGTTAGTGCAGTTTAAGTGCACAAAACCCATTTGCTACAAATGTAAATATTCAATCCGGCAGATTCTGTGGAATACTAACCTGCGAGGTTGAAACAGGAGTTGCCGAAGTGTCTTCCGGCTCGAAGGGAACCCCAGGGAAGAAATATTGTTTAATCTTTTAACTAAATTAGTTAAACAAAATGCCAATTTTGGTGTTATACCAACATTAACTAACCAAAAAATAAGAACCATGATTCGTTTAACAACCATTATTTGCACCGTAGTAATTATTCTTTCTTCCTGCACCTCTGCCAACAATTGTGCACCTGTAACCACAGATCCTACCGCTAACAAAGCCCAGTTTTTGGGAGATTGGTATGAAATAGGCAGCATACCTCAGTTTTTTAATATTGGCTGCAACTGCACTAAAGCCACTTACACCGATAACGGAAGTAATATACTTGTAACCAATAGCTGCCGTTTAGGCGGATCAACCATTGGCGTTCCCAATGTAATTAACGGAACCGCTTTTGCGCCTAACCCGTCCGATTTTAGTAAGCTTAAAGTGCAATTTCCTGTTTCGCCTGCAGCAGCCGATTACTGGATACTTTACTTTAACCCTAACGGCCAAAATATGTTGATAGGCGACCCGAACAAGAATACTTTGTTTGTTTTAAGCCGTACCCGCACTATGAGCAATGCTACATACAACAGTATATTGAGCAAAGCAGTTCCTTTTTGCTACAACCTGAACAAGGTTAAGAAGACCGACCAGACTTCCTGCAACAATTAATTCTTGAAATACTGTTATAGACAAAAAAAGAAGCGCAAAGAGTATCTCTTTGCGCTTCTTTCATTTTAGGCCAGGTATCTTCTTATCCTCACAGTTGTTCCGTTACTTGCAGTTTTGATAAATCAAAACCTTTTGCTTTCAGGCGGGCGATAAGCTGCTGATAAACGGTATCGCTCAGTTTAGATTTTCTGGATAATATCCATAAATACTTTTTGTCAGGATGGCTGACCACCGCATAGCTGTAATCATCCGCCAAATCAATTATCCAATACTTAGCCTTAAATGGCCAAAAGAACTGCACTTTCAGTTTTGCATTGCCCGAGCCTTCTTCTACAAAAGCTTTTCCTTTAATGTAAGATGGCTTACCATTTACACTATCCCGGTTGCACCGGTTCTCTACCGTTACATAGCCCTTGTTGGTTATAGTGTATTCGGCTGTGGTGCAGGTACAACCTTTTTGAAAGTATTGAGGGAATGAAGCAATTTCATACCACTTGCCTGCATATTTCTTTAAGTCCACACCGGCAACCGTTTGCAGGGTTTGTGCCTGATTGTTTGTTGGTGCCATAAATAGGAGGAGAATGGTAAGTGAAATTAATTTGAAAGGGGCTGATAGCCCCCGCCTGAAAAATAGGTATTGCATAAGCTAAAAAATTTAGAACCGGTTGTTATGCTGCAAAGGTGAGTTTTCTGCCAATATAAAGTGGTACACAATTTTGGCTATTAGTTACATAATTAAAGGTTTTTGCAAATTAGTTCCGCCCGATAGGTTTCCTAGGCCGATAACCTGTAGGGACACAAAGTAGGCAGCAGGTTACCGAGGGGAAACCTATATCGTTTATTATTTCTTTTTCTTTTTGCTTTCAGGTTTTGCTTTTTCTGTGGCCTTGCCCCAGCTGAGCATTTTAAATTTTTCGCGAACCAGCGCAGCCTGTATATCAACCAGTTTTTCATCGGTCTTTTTACCTGCTTCTATAGCCTCTTTTAATAAACCGCGGTCGGTATCGGTCAAATCAATTCTTTTCAATTCCTGAGCCTGACGCACGCGGGTTAGGGCGCGGGCTTCAATTCTGCTTTTGTTTTCAATAAACAGAGTGGTTAGTTTTTTGCCGTTTGGTCCTATGTCTTCGCCCGCCTGTTCCATGGCTTCTATTTTTTCCAGCAGCCAGTCCAGCAGCTTAAGACATTCTTTTTCTACTGCGGAATAACTTATTTTTTGCATGCTCATTTTTTATTGCGATTAGATTTTTGCCGTTTGGGATATTAGCGAAACGTATCTCGAAAATAAAATAAAAGACAATTTCTAATTGTCGTGTAGCAGATTGCAAATCTGCCCGTATCTTTTAGTTCGATATGCCCTGAGGAACATGTCGATTTCTATGACAAAACCAATTTGAAATTTTGATAGGATTGTTGTTATCTGCATTTGCCAGACTACGCAGCAGCAGATTATAAACAAAGGCAGCCCGGCAAAAGGGGCTGCCTTTGTTTGTTTGGTGTAAATTAAAAATGCCAATACAAAAGTCAATAAAAATTTCATCTTTATCAGGCATAAGCACTACACATCTAATAGCTAAAACCATATGGTAAATAATTTAAGCACTACCAATTCCATACTTCACCATTTTATTGCCGAAATACGCGATAAAGAAATACAGAAAGACAGGATGCGTTTTCGCAGAAACCTGGAAAGAATAGGCGAAATTATGGCTTATGAAATAAGCAAAACGCTGCTTTACCATAAACGGGAAATAACCACACCGCTTGGCACGGTGCAAATACCTTTAGTAGAAAAGCAGCCGGTGCTGGTTACTGTGTTGCGGGCAGGCCTGCCCATGCACCAGGGTTTTTTAAACTATTTCGACCAGGGTGAAAACGGTTTTATATCAGCCTACAGGCACCATACCGAAAACGGAGGGTTTGAAGTGCGGGTTGAATATTTAGCCGCTCCGGGTATAGAGAATAAAGTATTGATTCTTTGCGACCCCATGCTGGCCACAGGTTCCTCCATTCTTTTAACGCATCAGGCGCTGCTAAAACAGCATGGTACGCCATCGCATACACATATTGCCGCAATCATTGCTTCAACCGATGGAATTAATTATCTGCAGAGTAATCTGCCTACAAATACTACCATCTGGTGTGCGGCAATTGACGATGAACTTAACTCCCAATCGTATATCATTCCAGGTTTGGGCGATGCGGGAGATTTGGCATTTGGAGATAAAATTTAGCACACATTTAATTGGTAAAGCAGGAATGATTTTCTGCTAAGCAATAACTGTTTAGGCAGATTTTAAAACTTCATTCCCCGCAGCGTTTCTTTCCCTATAAAAACTATAAAGTAAAAGAACTCCCGCATAAGGCGGGACAGGCTCTGCGCTTATTGCGGCTACTTTAATTACCACAGGGTCGTCTACCACATACCCTGCGGGGAAGGAAGGATTTAGAATGAGCATATGTACTCATTGTTTAGCTCGGGATTAAAGCGCTTTATTACATTTAGATCCTAGGATTTTCTCGGGCATTTCTTAACGGAAGCCCATACTCTTCCCAAATACATTTTTATGGCAATTAAAACATGGCTTTTAACAGCAGTTGTTTTAGTTTTTGGCTTTACCAACATGCAGGCTCAGTCGCTGTCGCCCCAGGTAATTGCGAGTACGGGAGGCTATTCCTCAAACGCCAATGGCAGCCTATCTTATACAGTAGGCGAAATGACGATGGTACAAACCTTTAGTGCCAACGGTAACATTCTTACCCAGGGTTTCCAACAACCTAACGATAACGTAACCGGCTTAATAGACCTTACACAGGATGAATTCGGTTCGTTTGTAGTATATCCAAACCCGGCAGTAGACAATATGTGGTTTGGTTTCCGGTTACCGGAAGCGGGCAAAGTGCAGATTTCACTTTATGATGTTATAGGTCAGAAAGTATCGGATGTATACCACACCAGCTATGATAACGGCAAAATTGCAGAGCAGTTGAACGTATCTACTTATGCTGCGGGCATGTATATGCTCAGTATGAACTTTGTATCGGATAAAGACGGCAAGGCACACATCATCACCAAGAAATTTCAGATTATTAATTAAAAGAATTTACCCAAAACACAGCTAAGCACATGAAAAAAATAATTTTATCTCTGACCTTGTTCACCTTGCTAATAATGGAAGCAACAGCACAAGCCCCTCAAAAAATGAACTATCAAGGTATAGTTCGCGATGCATTGGGCAATTCTTTACCCGGTGGAACCAACGTAACTGTTCGTTTCCGGATTCACGATGGAAGTCCATCAGGAGCAGTGGTATTTCAGGAAACCAATACCGCGGTAACCAATCAGTTTGGTTTAATTACTCAGATTATTGGCGACACAGCAAACCTGGCTGCAGTTAACTGGGGCGGGGGTAATAAATATTTGCAGGTAGAAATTGATGCTAATGGAGGCAGCAATTTTACCGATATGGGAACTTCTCAACTCATTAGCGTTCCTTACGCATTGTATGCAGCTAATAGTGGAGGTGGGGCAACGGGTCCAACAGGAGCAGTTGGTACACAAGGCTCACAAGGTGCTACAGGTGCTCAAGGCCCC
>CAMBIM010000113.1 GCA_945867505.1 Chitinophaga pinensis | reverse complement strand
GCACAAGTCGTAAATCCTGCTTTGCACATCTACTTCGCCCAATAAAACCAACTCTATTTCTTCGCGGTCAATTTTTAATTCTTCGGCACACAGTAGCAGGAAATAAATAAAATCGGTGGCTGCCTGGTAGTCGTAGCGGTTCATTAACTTTAATTTTTCATCGCTATCAAAACGAATAATATCAAGATGCGATGCGCTGACGTTCACAAATAGTTTACCTGCTGTATTGGTCAGGTATTTAAAGTAAGTTGAGTTGAGATGCAGTAGCTCTGCATTAACGAATAAATTTTTCAGCGTTTGCACCAATTGTTCTGAACTCTCATATGCAATTTCTGTTCCCAAACATTGTTGTGTAAGTTGGTCGTTTCTATTAATCATAAACGAAAACTCGGTTGGCACTAACGAATATTTTTCGTCCAGACCAATCAGTATTTTCGAAAATTGCAATTGCAGAATTTCATCTTTCTTAAAAATCTTTTCAATACGCTGCGCTAATTCGGTAGCATTAGCTACATGATGCAATGTATAATCTCCAAAGAATATTATCTGCTGATGCGTTTGCGATAAAACAAAATAGCGCAACGCGTTGTTGGTAACAGAAATTTTAAGCAGGAGGGCAGAAGGAGAAACACTCGCTTCTACTTCGCCAATACTGCTGAAAGAATTTTTAACCTGTGCCATAGCCACGGGGCGAAAATAGAATTGTTACGTTAATGATTGCTGAATTTACTACTCGCTATTAACCATTTACCACTAACTTTCCTATGTTTGAAAAGTATGAAGAAGTTGGAAGCAAGAAACCCGAAATACAAGGAATATACCGAGTTGATGATTTCGCGGAATAAGTTTATGCAGTGGATGGGTTTTGTAATTACCAAAATTGAACCCGGTTATTTGGAGGGTGAATTGGAGTTTAAAGAAATGCACCATCAGCAAAATGGCTGGCTGCATGGCGGAGCAACTTCTACTATTTTAGATATGATAGAAGGTTTTGCTTCCTATTCTTTGGTAGAAGAAGGACAGAAGGTGTTCACCGTGGAAGCAAAGATTTCGTATTTCAACCCCGGCACGGCAGATAAGTTTTATGCGCGTGGCGGAGTAATAAAACCAGGTAAGCGTTTTCATTTTTGCGAAGCGGAAGTTTATTATTTAAAAGAGGGAGAGGAGATAACAGTGGCAAAGGGAAGTGCGACAATGGCGGTAGTATAATTCGGAAATTCGATAATGTGGAAATTTGAAAATTCAATACAATAGAAATCACTATTTGATTTTTAATTTTCAAATTTCCGAATTCTCAACGTTTACACATTTAAGTTTTGGCTCAACTAAAAGCAACATACAAGGAAATTTTAACCATATCGCTTCCGCTGATATTGGGCAACCTGGCGTGGACGAGCAATGGAGTTTTTGATACCATTTTTGTCGGCAACCTTGGTAAAGTTGAGTTAGATGCTATTGGCTTTGCCAGTATTTTTTATTCCGTTTTGTTTATGGCGGGCTTTAGTTTTACGCGCGGTACGCAAATGCTCGTTGCGCGTAGAATGGGTGAGTTAAACAAACATGAAGTAGGAAATATTATCGATACCACTATTATTGCCATGCTTGGTGTTGCGCTTCTGTTCTTTGCCATAATTAAAATTTACACGCATGAAATTCTCGGCTTCATGCTTACCAACGAAGATATCATTCAGAAGTGCGAGCTGTTTTTGAGTTACCGCATTTGGGGATTGATTCCAAGTTTTTTGAGTTTTGTTTTTATTGCTTTTTACTCCGGCATTGGGCGCACTCCAATTCTTGCTGCATCAGTTGGGGTAATGACATTCTTCAATATTATTTTGAATTACGGTTTAGTGTATGGCAAATTCGGTTTACCTGAAATTGGAATTGGCGGCTCAGGAATGGCAACAGCTATTTCTGAAACACTGGCGGTGTTGGTTTTATTTCTGGGCACGTTTTACAAAAAACGTATTCACGAGTTTTATCTCTTCCGCTTTAAAAAATTCGATACTATTTTAATAAAGCAAATGAGCAATATGGCTGTGCCACTTATGTTGCAATCTTTAGCGGCTGTTGGTGGATGGCTTTATTTCTTTGCAAGGATTGAAACCATTTTAGGAAAAGACGCACTGGCTATTTCATCTATTTTCCGTCAACTGATTTTATTCTTTACCATTCCTGCCTGGAGTTTGGGTTCAACGGCTAATACGATTATCAGCAATATGGTTGGGCAAAAAGATTTTAGCGGGGTGAAAGATGCCATACGAAGAATAAGCGCGGTAAGTTTGTTTTTTGCTATTCTCTCTTGCCTTATTATTTATCTGTTCCCAACTTTCTGTATAGGCATTTTTACCAGCAAACAAGATGCTGCATTGGTGCCAATGGCCACCGAAATTATACCGGTAATATTTGTGGTGTTTATTTTAATGTCATTCACCAATATTCTTTTTAATGGTGTTATCAGTTTAGGTGACATCTACATTGCGTTGGGCATACAAATAGTAGTGGTGATTATTTACATCGCTTATTTTCAATTTATGTTCACACTCCCTTTCGTAAGCACGTTTTGGATTTGGACAGCCGAATGGGTTTACTGGGTTTCTATTCTTTTAGCGTGCCTTATCTTTTTTAAGTATAAGCATTTGGAAGTTGTATGAATGGAAATACGAAATTGGAAATTAGAAATACGAAATGTTGGTAACAGGCTTTCGTTTTTCATTTCGTATTTCCAACTTCGTATTTAGTAATTCAACTCTATGCAAGAAAACGTAATCAACTATAGTCACGTAAATATTTATCAAGGCACATCGCTAATTTTAAGCGATGTGAATTTTGAATTGAAGCAAGGCGAGTTTGTCTATTTGATAGGTAAAACCGGTGCGGGCAAAAGTAGTTTTATAAAGACGCTGTATGGCGAAGTGCCGGTTAGAGAAGGCGAAGCAAATGTGGTAGGCTATAATTTGAAAGGGATTAAGAAGAAAGATGTTCCTTATTTGCGCAGAAAACTCGGCATTGTTTTTCAGGATTTTCAATTGCTGAACGACCGCACTGTGCAAGCAAATTTAGATTTTGTTTTACGCGCCACCGGTTGGGAAAGCAAGCCTAAACGAGAAGAGCGAATTGCAGAAGTATTGAATGAAGTTGGCTTGGCGCATTTATCTGGTAAAATGCCTTTTCAAATTTCTGGTGGAGAGCAACAACGTTTGGTAATTGCGCGTGCACTTCTAAACAATCCACCGGTAATAATTGCAGATGAACCTACCGGTAACCTAGACCCTGAAACTTCCGATGATATTGTAAAACTCCTGATTAAAATTAACCGTGAGCATAATACAGCAGTGTTAATGGCGACACACAACTATCAGATCATTGACCGCTATCCGGCTACTATTTATAGCTGCACTGGTAATACTATCAATTTAGAAAAAGGAATTACCGTGAAGATGTAGTTACCCGAAAATCTCCTTCATAATCTTTAGCGCATTGGCTCTGTTGCTAAAGCCTGCACCAAGTATACGTTCCCGCTTTTCAATTTCAGCTTGTGGAAAATCTTGTTGCATTAATTCTGTAAGTATGCGTTTAGTTGCCGCAGGATTATCTTCAATGATGCATAGTTTTTCTAAACCTGTGCTGTTTACCATTTTACCGTTTACCACAATGTAGCGTCCTCGATAAAGCGAGTTCAATAGTTTTAGTTTGATACCGGTGTTTTGGAAAGTAAGTAATAAATTAATATGCGCTTCGCGCATCAATTCTTCCATTTTCTCAAATGGAGGGTTTTCAATCAATTCAATGTTGACTATGCCCTTTATTTCTTTTTTAAGCGCAGCAGTCGGGTTTTTGCCGGCTATTACGAATTTGAAAGGCATGCCTTCTGCAATTTTTTTTGCAATAAACATTGCAGCCTGATTATTTTCAGCCACACTTAAATTGCCTTGATACAAAATGAAATTTCCTTTACCCGTTTGGCTATTAATTTCTTCGTTATTATGAAATGCAGGAACGTAACTGATCGCTTCATAACTCTGCCGCAAGTATTCGTAATCGCTTCGGCTGATGGCAAAGATTCTATCCGCATTTTTTAATTCATCTTCAAACTTCTTTAGCTTTTTAGATTCCAGATTGAAATAGAACTTGATGAGATAATTGCTTTCCGCTTCTTTTAAACTGCGGTAATAATCCCACTCTACATTGTGCATACGCACGGCTTTCAATTTGTCTTTAAGCGCAGGATGCTTAAGGTAAAGACAAGTATGCAAGCCTTCAAATAATACAGGATAATCGTCATTCGTGAGATTGGTCAATAACTCACCGCTTTGCCGCGAACCAACTATGTAAGGTACGTTACTGTAAATTGCCTGATAAAATTTTTTGCGCGGATAATAATTTACACTTGCACAAATTTTGGAAAGTTCTACGCTTTCGTCTCTACCGTAATTAAAGCAGTGCAAGTGAATTTTAATTCCGAGTTCGCTCAATGCTTTTATTTTATAAAAGACATCAATTACTCCACCATAATCTGGCGGGTAAGGAACGTTGAAAGAAACTATATGAAGATGTTTATCGGAGTAGTTCATTATACAGGGCAAGTAATTTCTTCTCTTCGTTTTGCCAGTTCAAGTTTTCGCGGCAAACCTCACAATTTTTCTGTAATTGCATATAAAGTTGCTTGTCGGTTATAAGACGCTGTGCCGCCTCTATTATTTCTTCTGCCGAACAATCTTTTACCAACAACGCCACCTTGTATTCATCATTTATTTTTCGGTATTCAGGGAAGTCAATACAAATCTGCGGCACAAGGGCATGGATGTAATCGAAAAACTTATTGGAGAGAGAATAGTAATAACTCAAACCTTTATTCTCCAACACATTTATTCCAATAGTTGCCTGGGCAGTTATCTTTCTAAGTTCATCGGGTTTTAAGTAACCCAAGAATTGAACTTTTGTTTCAATATTTAATCGCTTAGCTAAAGCGCGTAACTCGTTCGATAAATCTCCTTGACCTGCAAGTAAAAGTTTTGCGTTGATACCCTGCATTGCTTCTATTAAATGCTCAAGTGCTCGACCTTCGTTTAGCGCTCCCTGATACAAGAGAGTGACGGGTGTCGGGTGACGGGTGACGGATGAATTTGAAAGAACAGGCGCATTCATGATTACATGAAATGGCTTTCTGTATTTAATAGAAAACAATTCAGCAAGTTTTGGCGAAACTGTATAGGCTAAATCGAATCTAGGAACGAACGTTTCCTCTACCCATTGCCAAACTTTCCTTACAGAATTTCTTCTTAATACTTCCGGCACTTCTGTAAAGTATTCGTGAGCATCGTAAATCAGTTTTGTGGTTTTATTGCCAGCCATATAAACTGCGGCAATGGTGTCCAAATCTATTGCGCAGGCAGCATCAAATTCTTGCGAGCGCAAATAGGAGATAAGGCGTAAGTTGTATTCTATGTAAAACAGTTTGCCTTTGTTGAACCAACATTTTAGCCGCGTTTGTTTGAATGGCTCGTTGGCTAATGGTGCTGATGAATCTCTTTCGCGACCAACCAACTCTACTTCATAACCTGCACCGGCAAGGCTTCTGCAAATCCTCTGCATTCGCTGGTCGTAGGTTAGGTCGTTGGATACGGTGAGAATTATTTTCTTGTTCAAAGCCATTTTAGTTTTCCTTCCACATTGGCACTTACTTTGCCTTTGTCTAATAAATATTCAATTGTTGTGTTGGCGTGTTCTGCTTTTAGTTTCAGCTTTTCTGTCAGCTGCGATGTGGTTAACGCAGTTTGCTTCAATTCATTTTCTACTGCCTCCACAATGGTAGAAAATTCTTCTGCGCTTAAACCGCTTTTCTTTTGCGCTACGCATACATCGCAAATGCGGCAGTTTTCGGCAACAGTTTCGCCAAAATACTTCACTAATAAGCGGGTGCGACAAACATTATTTTCTGTAACATAATTACGAACTGAAAGCAACCGCTTTTCAAAATCTTCTTTTCGTTTGTTGATGAACTCCCTATCCAATAGCAAGTCTTCTTTCTTAACTCTGTTTTGCAGGAAGAATATTTGCGGCTTGTTCTTTCGTGGTTGATAGTTGAATATCTTGAACTTGTGAAGCGCAGTCAATTGATTTATTACTTCTTCGGCAGATATATTTAAACGCGGTGCGTAGGCTTGTTCATCAATAGCCACAAAATCTTCAAATACTCCTTCAGATGTTCGCAACACAAATTTGATGACCGGTTCTAATTTCTTGTTCTGTTCTTGAAAACGCGTGATGGTTTCTTTACTGCAAACACATTTAATTTGTGAAAGCTGGAACACACTTTCGCTAATGTAGATCAGCTCTTGTTGCTCCAAGATTTTCAGCGCGCTCATTACTTTTACTGCGTTCTGTTTTATAGAATCTGCAAAACTTCCTAAATCAAAATCGTAACCGCGATTTAGTCCATCGTTTAACGCCACGCGTAAGTTATTGCAAAGCGCTTCGTAAACTTCTTTTATAAAATCAACTACCGGAAAGCCTTCTTTTATCTTTTTATCCAAGTCAGCTAAATCATGTTTTTCATAAAGTTGAACGCCATACGCTTTTTGTTCATCGCGCCCGGCTCGTCCGGCTTCCTGAAAGTAGGCTTCAATACTTTCCGCCAAATCCATGTGAATGACTATACGCACATCGGGCTTGTCGATTCCCATTCCAAAAGCATTGGTGCAACAGATAACGCGCGTTTTATTTTTTATCCAATCGTCCTGCTTGCGCGAACGGACGTTGGGTTCTAAACCGGCATGATAAAAATCTGCCTTCACTTTATGTTTGTTTAAAAAATCGGAATACTCTTTTGTTTTCTTTCTGTTTCGAACATAAACCACAGCCGAACCTTTTACTTTGGTAAGAATATCAAGCATGGATTGCTCCCTATTGATGGTTTGGCGAATTACGTAACTCAAATTTTTGCGAACAAAACTTTTCTGTAAAACATTTTGCTGTTTAAAAAAAAGCTTTGCCTGAATATCGGTAACTACTTCGGGAGTTGCAGTAGCGGTTAGCGCAATTACAGGAACGTTCTTCAGAAGTTCTCTTACTTCCGCAATCTTTAAATATGGGGGGCGAAAATCGTATCCCCATTGCGAAATGCAATGCGCTTCATCAACTGCCAGTAAACTGATTTTCATTTTCAGCATTCGAACGCGAAAGTCTTCGCTGGCTAAACGCTCCGGTGAAATGTAGAGAAACTTTATTTTTCCATAAACGGCATTATCCAACAGGGTATCAATTACTCTATTCGGCAAGCCAGAATAAATAGCGGTGGCTTTAATTCCTTTTTGGTTGAGGTTGTAAACCTGGTCTTTCATCAGCGCAATGAGCGGAGAAACTACCAGGCACATTCCCTCCATAGTCAGTGCAGGAACCTGAAAACAAATGGACTTGCCTCCACCTGTGGGTAGCAGAGCGAGTGTGTCTTTACCGGCTAAAACAGATTGAATGATTTCTTCCTGTAACGGACGAAACTTATCGAACCCCCAATACTGTTTTAAAACCTGATGAATAGTTGGCACGAGGGTAAAAATAGAAATATGTGCAGGAGCGCGTAAAATTCAAAATATGACAATTCTGTGACAATTCTCCGTATGGAATTCGGTTTTTGCTGCGTTATAAAAGTGAATCTATTATATAACCTAAATCACTTTTTTATGAAAACAAATTATGAAAACGCGACAATGCTCGATATGATTTTCGAGAATCGCAACAAGAGCTTCGGAGCTTATGCTCTGCGCAACAGTTCCTGTAACCGCATGGCGCAAGCTATGTTGATTATGATTTCTTCTATTCTCTTACTTGGTTTCGGGAAGTTTGTTTCTGACAAACTGAAAGGAAGCTCCAAACATCTTTCCGGCCCTATTGTGGTGCTTGATGTGTTGCCGGAAATTCATCTGGAAGATAAGGAGATTAAAGTAGAGCCGCATAAGCCTATTCCGCCACAAGCGCAGGCAATAAACACTATCAGAAATACAGAATTGAATGTGGTAGCAAACAATCAACTAGTTGATTCGATGCCAACTAATGACCAACTGCACGATGCCGAAGCCGGTTTAACCACCAACACAAACACCAATACTATTGGCGCAACTGACGGGCACGGTACAGAAGCTACGTTTGAAGTGGCAGCGCCTGCCGTTGCCGAAACAGAAGTACACAAGTGGGCGGAAGTAATGCCAGAGTTTCCCGGGGGAGAGCAGGCATTGATGAGTTTTCTTCAACGCAAAACTGTTTACCCCGACCGCGAACGCGATTTGGAAATTGAAGGAAAGGCATACGTAAAGTTTGTGGTTAACGAGGATGGAAGTATCTCTAACGTTTCGGTCGCTAAAACCGAAAGCTCGGGATTTGGTAAAGAAGCTGTGCGCGTGGTAGGTTTAATGCC
>CAMBIM010000112.1 GCA_945867505.1 Chitinophaga pinensis | reverse complement strand
AATTTCTCTGCCTCTTATCAAACCATCAGCATCGTGCTGGCAGCAATACTTTGTTTTGTTCAGGCATTAATCATCATCGGTATTGTAAACGACAATAAAATTCTATCCAGGAAAAACTATTTGCCTGGCGCAGTCTTTATCATTTTTGCATCATTCTTTAAGGAGAGCTTACTGCTTACACCCGCTTCTATTGCGCTCACCTTCCTGCTTATTTGTGCGACAAGGCTGTTCTCGCTTATAAGAAAAGAGAAAGCCTATGGTGATGTATTCGATCTTGGCTTTTTAGTAGCACTTGCCGCGCTGTTTTACTTTCCGAGTGTGTTGTTTATTCTGTTTGCCTTAATCGGCTTGGCAATTATGCGCCCCTTCAACTACCGCGAATGGTTGATAGTGCCAATGGGGTTTTTCTCTCCATTGCTTTTAGTCTTTACCTTCTATTATTGGAACGATAAAGAGGCTATGCTTCTTGCCGATATAGCCAACCTACACCCCACAGGATGGTTAGTGCGCACGGCTTTAGAACATACCGATAAGTTTACGCTGGGCGCAATGGCTCTTTGCACTGTGGTTTGCTTATTCCTGTTGCCTGGTTCGCTGTATTCATCGCTTATTCAGGTGCGCAAATACGCCAATGCTTTGGTGGTGTTTATTGTGTTGGTTTTTGCAGCAGTGGCGTTAGAGCAAACTATTCACTTAAGTCACCTTGTTTTACTGGCATTGCCGTTGAGTATTATTACGGCTATGGTGCTTATGCAAATAAAGAGAAACTGGTTGGCTGAAGTGATGCACATAATTTTAATTTTGCTCGTGTTAGCAGGACAGTTTCTTTATTTAATCGTATAAATAAAATCACCGTATGAAGTTTGGTATCGTTGTTTTCCCCGGTTCTATTTGCGATAGAGATATGTATCATGTAGTAAAAGAAGTAATGGGCTGCGAGGCGCGTTATGTGTGGCATAAAGAAACCGACCTGAACGATTTCACTACTGATGATTGCATCATTCTTCCCGGTGGTTTCAGCTATGGCGATTATTTGCGCACCGGTGCAATTGCGCGTTTCTCGCCAATCATGGAATCGGTTATTCAGTTTGCTAATAATGGCGGAAAAGTATTGGGTGTTTGCAACGGCTTTCAAATTTTATGCGAAAGCCATTTGTTGCCTGGTGCTTTGTTGCGCAATGAGAGCATGAAGTATGAGTGCAAAAACGTTTACCTGAAACCGGAAACAACAAAGACATTACTTACCTGCAAGATTGATGAAGAGGCAGTGCTAAAAATTCCTATTGCACATGGCGAAGGAAGATACTACTGCGATGATACAACCTTACAATCGCTTTACGATAACGACCAGGTGCTTTTTAAATATTGCGATGCGGACAGAGAAATTACTGAAGGCTCAAACCCGAATGGCTCTTTGGATAATATTGCGGGTATATGCAACGCTAAGAAAAATGTTTTTGGTATGATGCCACACCCTGAACGTGCCTCTGAAAAAGCCTTGTTGAACACTGATGGTAAAATTCTTTTCGAATCGCTTATCAGCAAGGTGCTGGAAATGACCGTGCTTTACAGCAACTAAGGATTTATCTAAATAGAAAAGAAAACCTCAATCAAACAGTTGATTGAGGTTTTTTATTTTTAGAGAATGACAACTGAAGAACGCAACACTCTCATTGAATCGTACGGCAAGGCTTACGATGTTCTAATAGAAGCTTTAAAAGAGTTTCCAATTGAAATGTGGCAATGGAAACCAGCTCCTGAAAAATGGAGTATCCACGAAGTAATCATTCACATTACCGATAGCGAAGTGAATTCTTATGTGCGTTGCCGCAGGTTTATAGCTGAACCCGGCAGCGGAGTATATGGCTATGATGAAAACAAATGGGCAAAGAATCTCGACTATCATTTGCAGAGTATTGAAGAATCATTGGCGTTATTTAAGCTGCTGCGAAAAGCGTCTTTCGATTTAGTTAAAACAGTAAACGAAGAAACCTGGCAAACGGCTACTGTTCAACATTCAGAAAATGGGGAAGTGAAGTTTGAGGAATGGCTGCGAACGTATGAAGAGCATGTGCCGGTTCATATCAAGCAGATGAAAAGAAATTTAGAAGGCTGGAAAAACCTGAAAGGATGAGAGAGACCGCACTCGAAATTTTTCTTTACGCTCACATTGCTTGTGGCATGACTGCCTTGCTAACCGGTTTCATTTCTATTGTTACTGAAAAAGGGAAGAAGCTTCACCGCAAAGCAGGTAAAGTATTTTTTGTAGCCATGATTCTGGTAGCCATTTCTGCTTTCGTTATTTCTATTGTAAAGAGCAATTCTTTTCTGTTCGCTATTGGCGTTTTCAGTTTCTACTTAAATTACTTTGGATACCGTGCCCTAAAAAATAGCAGTGCAAAATTCAAATGGTTCGATTGGCTGGTGATTGCCATATCCGTAGTTACATCTGCGTATATGATTTCTACTTTGAATATTGTATTGGTGGTGTTTGGCGTGTTGTTAGCGTACCTTCTTATTAGTAATGCTTTGCCGCAATTACAAGGCGAAGAAAAATTGAAAGAAGTGCGCAAGCGAAAAATGCTGGCGCATATAGGAAACATGATGGGCGCATACATTGCAACCGTCACTGCTTTTGTGGTGGTTAATATAAATTTCGTTAAACCGGGCTGGATTGTGTGGCTATTGCCAACCGCATTGGGTCTTCCTGTTATCATGTATTATACTCGTGTTTGGAAGAAGAAACTCAAGCTCGATTAGGTTTCCGGTTGAAAGGTTATTCTTCTATTTTCGTCTACGTTTAAAATTATGCTCATGAAGAAGTTTTTTGCCCTCACACTCTTGGCATTTTTCGCATTCCATTTTTCTTCAGCTCAAATTGTGCAGCCCGTAAAGTGGACTTGGAAAGCGGAAGCATTGGGCAAAGGCGAATACAAACTGATTTTTACAGCAAAGATAGATGCTAAGTGGCACACCTATACCCAAACCATAGTTGGCGATGGACCAATTCCTACTTCGCTAACGTTCGACAAAAACAATAAAGACATTCAGTTGATTGGCAAAGCAATTGAAACCGGCACAAAAATTCATTCCGGTCACGACCCTGTGTTTGATATTGACTTAAAGTATTTTGAGAACGACATGGTGTTGGAGCAAAAAGTGAAAGTATTGAAAGACACTAATCTGAAAGGTGTTTTAGAATTTATGGCTTGCGATGACCACCAATGTTTACCGCCCGATGCTTTAGACTTTGAATTTGATTTAAAACTTTCTGCCGAACCTCAAAAAAAAAGTGATGATGCAGGCCCGCAAGGAAGTATTGAGCAACAGAAATTTGATTCAGCCGTTCAAGCCGTTATTCAAAACGAAATAAAGATTGATTCAACGCAACAAGCGGCAGTAGATGCCAGCGGCAATAAATACGGAACACCACAAGCCAACTGCGGCACAAGTAGCGAAACAGAAAATAAAAGTTTGTGGGCTATTATCATCCTCGGCTTTTTAGGCGGCTTGGTTGCCTTGGTTACTCCTTGTGTTTTTCCTATGATTCCGCTTACGGTTTCGTTCTTCACCAAACGCAGCGAAAGCAAAACCAAAGGAAAGTTTGAAGCCTTCTTTTATGCGTTCAGCATTGTGTTTATTTATTTTCTGCTGGCAGTGCCGTTTCTCATTTTCGATATTTCGCCCGATACATTGAATGAAATATCTACCGGTGCACCACTCAACGTTTTCTTCTTTTTCATCTTCGTCATCTTCGCATTTTCCTTTTTCGGTTTTTACGAAATTCAGTTACCCAGCTTTATCGCCAACAAAGCCGATTCGGCATCTAACGTTGGTGGACTGGTAGGCATATTTTTTATGGCACTTACCTTGGCTATTGTTTCGTTTTCCTGCACCGGTCCTATTATCGGGTCGTTATTAGTTGGTGCATTAAGTTCATCAAGCGGTAAATTGAATTTAGTGGCGGGTATGACCTCTTTCGGTTTTGCCTTGGCATTGCCTTTCGGCTTGTTTGCCTTGTTCCCTAACATGATGAAATCGCTACCTAAATCTGGCGGATGGTTGAACTCGGTAAAAGTGGTGTTGGGTTTTGTGGAACTTATTTTTGCTGTAAAATTTTTATCGAATGCTGACCTGGTAGCGCACTGGGGAATTTTAAAACGCGAAGTATTTTTAGTGCTGTGGGTGTTGTTCGGCACGGGCTTGTTTGTTTACCTGATAGGCAAACTAAAGTTCCCGCACGATTCACCAATTCAAAAACTGGCACCGGTGCGTATAGCATCGGCTGTGGTGGCACTTTTGTTTACGGTTTATTCTGCCTACGGAATTTTAGGAAACGATTTGAATTTGTTCAGCGGTTTCCCTCCGCCAAAATTTTATTCGCTGCTTAAAACCGAATCTGCCATTGAGCCTATAAAGAACGATTACGCAGCGGCACTTGCCCAGGCAAAAGCAGAAGGCAAACCGCTGATGATTGACTTTACCGGTTGGGCTTGTGTAAACTGCCGCAAGATGGAAGAGAACGTGTGGCCCGATATAGAAGTGCTGAAGCGCTTGAGCGAAAAGTATGTGATTGTTTCGCTGTATGTAGATGATAAAAGAGAGTTGCCGCTAAGCGAACAATTTGTGAGCGAAGTATTTCACGGCAAAAAAATTAAAACCCTCGGCAACAAATACAGCGAGATGCAGGCAAAGTATTTTGGTGCCAACACACAGCCCTACTACGTGCTGGTTTCGCCCGATGAAAAACTGTTGACCAACCCGCGCGGCTACACGCCCGATGCAAAAGATTATGTTTCGTTTTTGGATTGCGGCTTAAATGCCTACTACGAATCGGCAAAGCAAACTTCACTGTTGCGCTAAGCATATAGGTTGCTATCTTGCGCCCATGCAGTTGTTCGGTATAGATATTTCGTTTATCATTTTCGCGCTTACCTTAGTAGGGGTAGCGGTGTTTCATACCAGAACGCTACAGGTTGCCCTTGCCGGTTTGGTGCTTGTGGTGGCTTACAAGTTTTTCTTTACCGATTTTAATTTTCTGCAACACGCGCAGCACGAATGGAAAGATTTGCTGAACCTGTTAGGCTTGCTATTGGGCTTTGCCATTCTTGCCAAGCACTTTGAACATTCCGGTGTGCCGGCATTGCTTCCCAAATTTTTGCCGGATGATTGGAAAGGAGGTTTTCTGCTGCTCGTGCTTGTTTTTATTCTCTCTTCGACTCTGGATAACATAGCCGGTGCTATGATTGGCGGAGGTGTGGCGCATGTGGTGTTTAAACGGAAAGTGCACATCGGTTACATTGCTGCTATTGTAGCGGCAAGCAATGCCGGTGGCAGCGGCAGTGTGTTGGGCGATACCACCACTATCATGATGTGGATTGATGGAGTAGATGCTTTTGATGTGCTACACGCTTATGCTGCGGCAATACCCGCGCTTTTTATTTTCGGAATTATAGCATCGGTGCAGCAACACAAATATCAACCGGTGCTGAAAGATGAAATACATAACGCGCACATTAGCTGGAAAAGAATTGGTGTAACCGGAATGATACTTGCCGGTGCTATTACCGCCAATATAGTTTTTGAGTTTCCTGCTATAGGTGTTTGGGCGGCTATTCTGGTTGGCTCGTTGGTTATAAAAACAGAATGGAAAGAAATTGAACACGCTTTGCCCGGTAGTGTTTTTCTGTTGGCTTTAGTGCTCTGTGCCTCTATGATGCCCGTTGACCAATTGCCTGCCGCCAGTTGGCAAACTGCTTTTGGCTTAGGCTTTATTTCTTCGGTGTTCGATAATATTCCGCTCACTAAACTGGCGCTTACGCAAGGCGGTTACGATTGGGGGGTGCTGGCTTATGCTGTTGGTTTTGGCGGAAGCATGATTTGGTTTGGTTCATCTGCTGGAGTGGCAATTACTACACTTTACCCCGAAGCTAAAAGCGTAAAAAACTGGTTGATGAGTGGCTGGCACGTAATAGTAGCTTACGTTATTTCTTTTTTCATTTTACTTGGTGTTTTTGGCTGGCATCCTCACGCGCCACATAGCACCCCTAAATCCCCTAAAGGGGACTTAATACAGGTAAGCCATTAAAACCTACACTTAACAAGTAGCCCGTTTATTTGTATTTCATTCAGCATTCAGCATTCCACACTCCGCATTTTACATTCACCCGCATGATTTACGACTTCCTCACTCCGCTTGATAAAGAAAATTTACTTGACGGTCAAGAACTTCACCCCGGTCAATTAGGCAACTACATTTTTATTTACGATGGTAAAGAACCGGAAATCGGCTGGTATGATATTGCCATAATTGGTGTAGAAGAGGACAGAGGCAGCGTAGGAAACTCGGGCTGCGCCAAATCGCCTGATAATATTCGCAAAGAGTTTTATAAACTCTTTTTGCCCCCGGTAGAAAAAGAATTTCATGTCATAGATTTAGGAAACATACAGCAAGGCGAAACCGTTCGCGATACTTATTTCGCGTTGGCTTCTGTGGTGCTTGAACTGTTGGTGCATAAAGTAGTGCCCATAATTATTGGTGGAAGTAACGACCTTGCTTTTGGTCAATACATTGGCTACAAAGGTTTGCAATCGCTTATTAATGTGGTGAACATTGATGAGCGGCTGGATATGCTGGAGAATGTAAACAAGCAAATTGATTCGTCTTCGTACGTGATGGATATTCTAACGCATACGCCTAATTATCTTTTTAATTATTCGCACCTTGGTCATCAAACTTATTTGAACGATTCGAAAGCGATTGAAATGCTGGAGAGTTTAAATTTTGATTGCCATCGCTTAGGTTTAATCCGCGCTAACTTAGAAGAAGTAGAACCCGTTTTGCGCGATGCCGATATGCTGACGATTGATGTTTCGGCAATCCGTCAGGCAGATGCACCGGCACATGCGCAGGCATCGCCTAATGGTTTTACAGGAGAAGAACTTTGCCAGATTACACGCTATGCGGGCTTGAGCGATAAGCTTACTTCCATAGGAATTTATGATGTAAACCCCGGTTACGATAATAATCGGCAAACTGCGCAGTTAGTAGCGCAAATGATGTGGTATTTTGTAGAAGGTTTTTACTCGCGCGTAGGCGATTATCCGCTTAACCTTGATGACCATTTAAAATTCAATGTGCATTTAGAAGACAGCGACCATGAACTAATTTTCTGGCGAAGCAAAAAGACTGACCGGTGGTGGATGGAATTACCTTATGGCGATAAAGAAAAATTCGGTCGCCATCAGCTTGTGCCATGCTCGTTTAAAGATTATGAAGACGCCTGTGGTCAGGAACTGCCCGATCGTTGGATGAAGGCGTATACTAAGTTGGTTTAATCTTTCAAAATTTTCTCCAACTCGTTTTTACGCGAACCCTTAATAAGAATGTAACTGTTTTCAAACTGCTGCTGTTTGAACCATGCCTTTACTTCATCTGTTTTTTCAAACCACAATACGTTTGTGTTTCCCTTTAAGAATTCGAATCCGTGCCCTACAAAAACGCGCTTGACATCTTTCCAATCAGGATTAGTTACTGCAGTATAAATCTTTTCATGTTCTGTAACAGAGTATTGCCCTAACTCCATCATCTGCCCGAGAATGGCAACTTTATTTATTGCCTCTACCTTTTCAAAGTTTCTCAACGCTTCTATCATGCTGGAAGGATTCGCATTATAAGCATCAAGGATAATAGTGTTAGAACCACGATGTATTTTTTGCGAGCGGTTGTTGGTAGGCAAATAATTTTCAATCGCATCCTTTATCTGACTGATTTCAACGCCAAAATACTTCCCAATACAAACAGCGCTCATCACATTTTCGAAATTGTATTCGCCAACTAGGTTTGTTGGGATAGAAACTCCATCTATTATAACGGAAAGAAACTCTTTGCTCTCACCACATTCGCCTTTGCAAAACGCAGAAGCAGCTTTGCCGTAGGTAATAACTGTATTCAAATCTGAAATCTGAAATCTGAAATCTGAAATTTTAGAAAGCAGAATTTGATTTTCTGAAGACACAAAAACTTTTGCGTTTCGTTTCGCTAAGTCTGCATACAACTCTGTTTTTCCTTTTACCACACCATCAAATCCGCCAAAGCCTTCTAAATGCGCGTTGCCAACGTTTGTAATCAAACCATAATCCGGCTTTACGTATTCGCAGTAAGAAGCAATTTCGCCCTGATGGTTTGCGCCCATTTCAATCACAGCAAACTCTACATCGCTTTTAATAGAAAGCAGCGTAAGCGGAATGCCGATATGATTATTCAGGTTGCCTTTAGTAGCGTAAGTTTTATACTTCTTAGAAAGCACAGCAGCTACTAATTCTTTAGTGGTTGTTTTCCCATTGCTGCCGGTAATTGCAATTACCGGGCATTTTAATTTAGCGCGATGATAGCCTGCTAATTGCTGTAATGTTTTTAAAACATCATCCACTAAAATC
>CAMBIM010000111.1 GCA_945867505.1 Chitinophaga pinensis | reverse complement strand
ATCTATTGAGTTTATATTCTTTAAGATATACTTTTGCTGCTTCATTTTCTCTAGTTTTCATCCCATAATAAACATAAAGTCCGAAAGATGCTAAAACCAGAAATACAATAACAAAGGGAAGAGTCTTTTTACCTAACCGTTTTTTCCTAATTATCACAATGAGAAGCAATAAGAGTATTCCGAAGAAAAGGACTTTGATTAACAGCCAAATTAAAATTCCTATTGCGCTCATTTAAGTTCTTTATTTAGGTCGTTTTTAAGCTACTTACAATTCCAATGTTGGAGTTCGTATTGTCCTCATTGGTGACGCATAACTTGTATATTTACGAATGTCCATGATTCAATTAATTGAAAAACAAGGTAAAATATTCCGTGTAAAAATAAACGGAATTGAACACCAGTGGGCAGGTACAATGTTGTGGCGAGATTCATTATTGCCTTTGCCCCCAAAGCTAAAAGGCAGCACTTTGGGATGGAATACCTGCGGTTTGTTTGTGAGCTATTGGCAATAAAAAAAAGCGGTAATGCCGGAGTAGAATGGAAAAAGCCCCGCGCAATCCAAACGCAGGGCTGTGGGCAACAAAAAAGGAAAAGTTAAAACAGCGAAGTCTGCGTAACCATGTTGCGTTTATGCAATTCGTCCTGCATTTTTTTAATCAGGTCGGGCATTTTTAAATCGTAGAAAAAACTTGAGCTGTAAATGTTTTGCAACTCATCGTTGTTCAGCGTTTGCAAATAATCGGTTACCGTTTTTTTAGGTCCGCTGATGAGGTTATATTTTAGAGTATTCATGGCTATATATTTTTTATTGGTTAGAAAGAATTTTTACGGGCACTTGGAAAAGGAATGACCTGTTCTACAAAAAGTAGTTCATGGCTTTTGCAAGGTCTTAGTTCACCGGTTTCATCCTCGTAAAAAGGAACATCCAGCTCAATGTTTTGCGCTTCAAACACTTGAGTGGTGCCGAATAAATCAATCAGGTTAATAGAGGCAGGCACCTGGTGCGGCTGCACAAAAAGATTTTCGATGTGCCACAGAATTTCGATACCCGGTTTGTTGGCGCTTAACAGCATTTGTAGTGCGTTACGCGCAATTACAAATTGTGTTTCTTCAAACTTTCCACCTTCGTGTATAAACCCGAAAAGCGAAACTTCATCCTTAGCGTAGAAAACAATCTCGTTTACATAAATCTCGCGCTTGGCGAAAGTGGTATTGGTTGTTGCTGTCATAACTTATTGTTTTAGTTGATGAGGCAAACATGCCCGCGCAGAACGCAACCTATTTGCGCGGCAAAAAAATAATTTCAACTTGCAGCAAATACTTTGGTATGCCGCTGAACCACGATGCTTACTCCCGTTACCGCTTAATAGATGTGCGCCTGCGCAAAAAACCGTACCCGCATTTAGATGAATTGATTTGGTACCTGAACGAAAAATTGGATAAGACTATTGCCAAGCGCACCGTGCAGTTAGACTTGCAGGAGATGCGCTACAGCCAGGCACTTAATTTTAATGCGCCTATTGTTTACGATAAAAGTGAAAAGACTTACCGCTACAGCGATGCAGAGTTTTCTATCAGCAACCTACCGGTAAGTGCCGATGAATTGCACGGGCTCGATTTTGCCATCAGCATCCTCGACCAGTTTAAACACCTGCCCGCTATTAAAGAGTTTGAAGATTCGATACAGAAAATTGCCAGCACCGTAAAGCTGAATAAAGAAGCGCGTGGCGAAAGCGACCATATTCAATTTGATAAACCTTTTGTGATAAAAGGAATTGAATTTATAGAGCCGATACTGAAAGCAATTTCGGAAAGGAAAGTTTTAAAATTCAATTATCAGAAACACGGCAGCGAAGAAATTTCGTCAACGTTATTAGAACCGTATTTAATTAAAGAGGCAAAAAACTTTTGGTACGTAATAGGCAAACGCACCAATAAGAAAGAACAAAAGATATTGACCTTTGCGCTCGACCGCATCCACGATATGCAGCTTACCAGCGAAACGTTTAGCGAAACAAAAATTGACAAGAAAAATTTTTTCAAAAACGTAGTAGGCGTTACCCTTGGCGAAGGCAAACCCGAAAAAGTATTGCTATCGTTTTCGCCCTTGCAGGGCAAGTATATTAAAACGGTGCCTATACATCAATCGCAGAAAATTGTAAAGGACAGTAAGTCAGAACTCAAAGTTTCGTTAGAATTGGTGATTAACCACGAGCTAAAAATGCAGCTATTGAGTTATGGTGAAAACGTAACGATATTGCAACCCCAAAAATTAGCCGAGGAAATTAAGGAGAGTGCGAAGAAGATGGCGAAGTTATACGCCTAAAATTTTTTTCTCTATCTCAACACTTACTCCCGCTTTAGGATTTGTCCAGTCCATGCTATCGTGATATTGAATGGTGGCTTCAATAGTTGCAGCGAAATCAACCGGTGTAACCGAAAAATCGCGTAGCCAGTTTGAGCCATCAATAGTTAAGTTAAACGGAACAAAAAGCGGAAACGCAGAAGTATCTAAATCATTTTTTTCGAGCAACGATTCGTGTGCATCAATAAATTCAACCGCGCGGTTGAATTTGGCAGCAGCAGTATTAACTACTTGCCTAAGCGAAACATTGTTTTGCGAAATAGTATTGTAAACGGTGTTGTTTGTTTTTACTTCAATAGCGTTTAAAATACCGGTAGCTAAATCATCTGCATAGGTGAGCGATAAAGAATAATCTTCTGGCATTAATACCTGCGAGGAAAATTTTGCGCGAAACAGCTAGTAATAGAAACGTTCTGTCCAATCGTACTTACCGTAAATAAAACTGGGGCGAAGAATAATTTTATCCAACCAATCTTGCGCATGTAAAATGCGTTCCATCTCTGCTTTCTTCTCGCCATACGCATCAGGCAATTTCGATATTTTTTGTTCTTCGGTACAACCGAGTATTTCATCGACTTCGCTAATCGGTCGGTCAGCAAAATTTGCTAAATCGTAAACAGAAATGGTGGAGATAAAAATATAGCGACCAACTTTTCCTTTCAGGTCGTTTAATAGTTTTTCAAACGTAACCGGATAGTAGCCGCTGAAATCAATAACACAATCCCAATGCTGCTTACATACTTGTAAAATATCATCCGTTTCGCGGTTGCCGTGCAGTTGGTTTACATCGGCAAACAAATCGGCATTCGATTTTCCTCGATTAAAAAGTGTGATTTCGTATTCGGGCATCAGCCGCAGTTTTTCAACCAAAGCGCGGCCTACAAACATGGTTCCACCGAGTACTAGGATTTTCTTCATCGGAATTTATTTTGCAGCTACACCAACCTGGTTCAACTTGCCGCCTTCTAACCAGCACGAAACGATATACGTAGAAAACTCAAACTCGCAATAACCATTGTTATAGCTAACCACCGGTTTGCCCAATAACTGTTTTACCTCACCCGAGGCCATTCCAAATTTTAAGTTGTTCGGCAGCTTACCTGTAAAATTTCCGTACACCGCGCTTTTGTTGTATAAATGAATTTCGCTCAACAAATCGTCTTTTAGAATTAACTCTACGCCTGCTTTAGAAAGATAATGCGCATCGTTAGCCATTTCGCAATGGCAGTTGGCTTTTAAATCTTTCATTTCTATACTGGTGGCTTCTTTTCCTAAAAGGGAAATAAACGCGTTGCCATCAAAACCTGTTTGCGCAAACAAATTAGTAGAAAAAAAAACCATGAGCGTGAAACCAAAACGCTTTATGTAACGTGTATTTTTCATATTCAAAAGTTAAGACTATAAAAGTAAATTCTTTCTGTGAAACGCGCCTTGGTTTTATTTTCCCCGCAGCCCGCTTTGTAACAACCTGTAAATTTTTTACTTGATGAAACTTCCTACAATTCTATTTGTTGGCAATTGATAAATTACACTCATGCAGCAACCGGAACGCATTCCACTTCGCAAATTAATTTACTACGGTATTGGTGGATTTGGTTGGAGTTTGTCTATCAATATTATTACGGTTTATCTGCTCTACTTCTACCTGCCGCCATCTAATTCGGGGATGAAGAATTTGGTTTCGCAAACCGTTTATCTGGGGGTGTTCAATATCATCGCCATCATACTTGCCAGCGGTAGATTGTTTGATGCTGTGGTAGATCCGCTTATTGCACAGTTTAGCGATAGGAGCAAAAACCCTTTAGGTAGAAGAATCCCTTTGATGCGTTGGGCGGTATTACCTATGAGTTTTTTTTCGGTTCTGCTTTTCTTTCCACCGGTGCATGGCGAAAGCCCCAGCAATATTTTATGGTTGTGCGCAGTGCAGCTGTTTTACTATTTCAGTTTCGGTTTGTATGTAATTCCGCATAATGCACTTATTGCAGAGCTTGGACATTATGAAGGCGGGAAAATGCATGTGAGCACTGCACAGGCGGTTGGTTTTATTGTGGGCGCGGCATTCAGTTCAGTTACACCTATGTTTGCCGATGCATTTGAACATTGGTTTGTGATTACCAACCGGATGCAAAGTTTACAATATGCAATTATTGTAATGAATTGTATTGGTGCATTAGCTATGGCACTTCCTGCTTTTGCTATTGATGAAAAAAAATATTGTAACCCTGCGGTAAACGAAGAATCTATTTGGCAATCGTTAAGTAAAGCATTGCGCAACAAAAATTTTTTAGTTTTTGCCCTTGCCGATTGCGCATACTTTACCAGCATAGGAATTATTACCACCGGTTTAATGTATTACACCAAATCGCTGATGCTGCAGGAAGAAAGCACAGGTACCATCTTAATGGGAATTATGGTGGTGGTTACTTTAATATTCTACCCGATTGTAAACGTTGCAGAAAGAAAATTCAGTAAAAAGCGAATGATGATTTTGAGTTTGCTGGCAATGGTGGCCGTGTTTGGAGCCATTTTTTACCTCGGCAAATTTCCTTTTTCTCTTTTTATGCAAGGTGTAATGCTGATGGTAATTTTTGCCGTGCCGGATTCGTTTCTTGGCATTTTACCCAATACCGTTATAGCTGATATTGCAGAGGAAGATGCTAAACGTACCGGACAGAATAATGAAGGCATGTATTTTGGAATGCGTGCACTTTTTCAAAAATTCGGACAAACTATGGGCATTATGATTTTTGCCATGCTAACCCTTTATGGCAAAGACCCGGGTAACGATTTTGGTTTGCGATTAAGCGGAGTTGTTGGTGCTGTGTTGTGTTTAAGTGCCGCATTAGTATATACCCGATATAAAGAATAGAGAGTTTTTATTTTCGCCCTATGGATTATAACATTGAAATATTTACACAGCCGGCTACTTGGATTAGTTTGCTCATGCTTACCTTTCTTGAAATTGTTCTTGGTGTTGACAATATCATTTTCATTTCGCTTGTTGCTAACAAATTGCCGCAGCACGACCGTAAGCGCGCCCGTAACATAGGTTTAGGTATTGCACTTGGTATAAGAATTTTATTGTTGATGTTTCTTTCTTACATCATCGGACTTACTAAGCCGCTGTTTACTTTACCTATTGAAACAATTTTAAGGGAAATGGGCTCCACCAACCCAATAGAATCTGCTGCTATTAGTTTTAAAGATTTGGTGTTGATTATTGGAGGCTTATTCCTGATAGCAAAATCAACTTCAGAAATTCACGAAAAGGTAGGCGGTAGCCATGAAGAAAAAGCCGTGAAAGCCGGAACGGTTTTTTCGGCTGTTATTCTTCAAATAGTTTTAATTGATATTGTTTTTTCGTTCGATTCTATATTAACGGCTATAGGTTTATCGAAACACCTGATGGTCATGTTTGCGGCAATAATTATTTCTATTCTAATTATGATGCGTTTTAGCGGAGTTATTAGCGATACTATTAACCGTTATCCAACCTTACAAATGCTGGCACTTTCATTTTTAATTCTTATTGGCTTTACGCTTACGCTGGAAGGCTTTGATGTACACATCAATAAAGGCTTTATTTATGTGGCGGTGTTGTTCTCGCTAGTCGTAGAATTTATCAATATCAAAATGCGTAAGAAGAGCCCGCATCACTAAACAATTCCCAGCACATACATCTTCTTCATTGTTTGAGTTGTTTTTCCGCCAAGCGGTTCAAGAGTAATGGCGAATGCAACAGCATTCTTTACTTCTTTCATTGCTGAGAAAGAAGAGTCTTTACTTATCACACCAAGGTCAACTGGTTTGCCATCTACTAATGCCCAAAGTTGAAACTGTTCACAAGAGAAACAGAAATCTCAGAAAATTTTTTTAACAAAAGAGTAATCTGTTTGATTGTTTGTATCGTAAATACGGAGGTATAATATTCTTTTGATTATGCCGTTGACTTGACTCCATTGTTTTTTAGAAAGCACTCCAGTTCTTTTCGTTTTATTTACCGCCATCCTAAATTTATAACCAACTATATTGTTCTGCTTATGCTTTTAAAAATTTTGCTTGCTGTTGTATTGCTTATTGTAGTTGCACTTGGCGCTTTGTATTTACAGGTTTTTGTTATTGGCAAAAAGCGGAAAAAATTAGTGTTTGATGAAGAATACGAAAAAGTGCGTGCACAAAATTATCCGCCACCGTTCCCGAATGGATGGTTTAGCTTAGGAAGTTCCGATAGCGTAAAAAAAGGGCAGGTAATTGAGGTAGATGCCTTGGGGCAAAAGTTTGCGGTGTTTAGAGGAGCAGATGGAGTGGTGGGGGTGTTAGATGTTTATTGTCCGCACCTGAATGCAAATTTGGCGCATGGTTGTGTGAAAGGAAATAATCTGGTTTGTCCGTTTCATGCATGGGAGTTTAAAACAAACGGCAAGTGCGCGCACATACCTTATGCGGACAAAGTGCCGCAAGCCGCAGCAACTAAAAGCTGGACGGTAAAAGAAAACTGGGGATTGATTTTGGTTTGGTTTCATGCCAATAACGAATTGCCAAGCTGGAGCCCAGATGGATATTTTGAAGAAATAGCTTCCTACAAATTTTATTCTAAAACAACAGAGGTGCTGCGCATTCACTTACAGGATTTTAATGAGAACGGTGCCGACCATGC
Source organism: Chitinophaga pinensis (assembly GCA_945867505.1). Lineage (GTDB taxonomy): Bacteria > Bacteroidota > Bacteroidia > Chitinophagales > LD1 > Bog-950. The sequence goes on along the minus strand of CAMBIM010000111.1, from coordinate 1,444 downwards.
GCACTTTGCTTATGTGCATGACTTACTTACCATACCGTTTGCCAACCGTTGGGTAACGGTTAAGCATGTGCTTGATTTGGAATATGGCGAAGGCAATAAAAAACATTTAGCCTGGTTTACCGATTATGCCGATTTGCATTGGAAGAAGAGTGGAAAGAAAATTGACCGTGCCGGTGGCAAGGCGGTGGTTACATTTTTCGGGCCGGGCTTTTTGATTTTTAAATTCAGCACGGAGATAGGGGATATGACTTTGGTAAAAACATTTACGCCATTAGCACAACTAAAAGTGCGGATGGAAGATTATGTATATGCACCAAAAGGCACATCATGGTTGGCCATAAAATATTTATTAGGCGAAGCTACCACGCAGTTTCATGATGATATTTCTATTTGGGAGCGCAAGAATTATGCTGCTAAACCATTGCTGGTAAAAGGAGATGGACCAATTATGAAAATGCGCGCTTGGTATAGTCAGTTTTATACGGATAAGACTGTTCCGGTGGCAGAAGTAGAACCGAGAGAGATTACAGAAGAAGCACAGGTGGTTTAGTTTATTAGAAGTTCTACTTCTCAAAGAAGTGGAACTTCTGCTTTACAACTGCCCGCTCAACTTCTCCCAATTAGCCATTTCGGCTTCCAACTGTTTTTTCAAACTTTCGTAATTAGCGAAGAAAGAAGGGTCTTTGGTCAGTTCGTGAAACTTAGATTGGTCGGCTAACTTTTTATCGGTCTCGGCAATTTTGGTTTCGAGGTCGGCTATTTTTTGTTCGCTTTTTTCTATTTCAGCTTTTATCTTCTTCAGTTCTTTCTCGCGATTGTTGTCTACCGTTTTTACTTCCGGCTTTTGGTTTTTAGCTTCTACTTTTTTTACCTCATCTTTCTTAGCCAACATACGCATGTCTTCTAACTGCTTCTTCTCTAAGAAATCGTTGATATCGCCAATGTGTTCTTTGATTCCGTCTTTAGTAAACTCGAAAGTTTTGGTGGTCAGGTCGTGAAGGAAATCTCTATCGTGCGAAACTATGATGACCGTGCCTTCGAATGAACGAACAGCATTCTTCAAAATTTCCTTGCTCATGATGTCCAAGTGGTTGGTAGGCTCATCGAGTACCAAAAAATTTCTTGGTTCTAAAATCATTTTGCAAAGTGCCAAGCGACCTTTCTCTCCACCGCTCAATACTTTTACCTTCTTGAAAACATCATCGCCTTTAAAAAGAAAAGCCCCAAGCATATCGCGCAGCTTGGTGCGGATATCACCGGTGGCCACGCGGTCAACTACATCAAGGGCAGTATCGTTTCCGTCCATGCTATCGGCCGCGTGTTGCGCGTAGTAACCTACGGTTACGTTATGCCCGAGTGTGAATGTTCCTTCGTGGCTAAGGCCGTCAACCAGAATACGCGTGAGCGTGGTTTTACCCATTCCGTTCTTGCCAACAAACGCAAT
>CAMBIM010000110.1 GCA_945867505.1 Chitinophaga pinensis | reverse complement strand
TCCTATTGATGATTATATAGCGGCTATTATACAGGCTCAGTTGCTTTTCTTAGAAAGTAGCGATGCACGCAGCGATGTACAGATTTACATTCACAGCCCGGGTGGTGAGGTTTATTCAGGCATGGGTATATATGATACTATGCAGTATGTAAATATGGATGTGGCTACTATCTGCACGGGTATGGCGGCATCTATGGCAGCGGTATTGTTGTGCGCAGGCGAAAAAGGAAAACGAACGGCTTTGAAACATGCACGTGTGATGATTCATCAACCTCTTGGAGGTATTGGCGGCAAGGCCAGCGAAATTGAGATTTCTGTAAATGAAATTCGCAAGATAAAAGAGGAACTCTACCAAATTATTTCTGAACACAGCGGCAAATCGATAGAGCAAGTATCCAAGGACAGCGACCGCGACTACTGGATGCGTGCGCAGGAGGCCAAAGAGTATGGAATGATTGATGAGGTTTTAGTGCGCACTCCGAAGAAAGACTAAATAGCGTTTGATTTACACAGATAGCAATCGGTGAAATCATCGGCTGCTATCTGTGAAATCATTACCGGAGGTAAGAAAAATCACCTTTTACATTTTAAGCCGTATAAACTACAAGCACCCTCTTGTAACTTGTATCCGTATAAAGCTAACAACCGTATAACATTTGTATTTTTAGCCCTCATTTTAGTACGAGGCTGTGGAAATGAGTGTTAATATGTTAGCAACACCAATCCGCCCCGCACTTATAAAAAAGAAAAGATGAAGAAAGAATCAGAACCCCAGTGCTCGTTTTGCGGACGCAAGAAAAAAGAAACACAAATCCTGATTTCAGGTATTGAAGGACATATCTGTGAGAACTGTGTAAATCAGGCTCAGCAGATTATTGATGAAGAGTTGTTTCAGAAACACAAGAAGTTCCAGTTTAATCTACCTAACTCGGTAAAACCGCGCGACATTAAGAAGTTCCTTGACGGGTATGTTATAGGACAGGATGAAGCGAAGAAGTTTATCAGTGTGGCTGTTTACAATCACTACAAGCGCTTGAACCAAACCAAGAGCGATGAAGTAGAAATTGAAAAGAGCAACATATTAATGGTAGGCCCAACCGGAACGGGAAAGACTTTGCTGGCAAAGAGCATTGCTAAGTTCTTGAACGTGCCGTTTGCTATTGTAGATGCTACGGTGTTTACCGAAGCAGGGTATGTAGGAGAAGATGTAGAAAGTATTCTTTCGCGCTTGCTGCAGGTGTGTAACTATGATGTAACTGCTGCACAGCATGGAATTATATATATAGATGAGGTGGATAAGATTGCCCGCAAAGGCGATAACCCATCTATCACCCGCGATGTAAGTGGCGAAGGCGTTCAACAAGCTATGTTGAAGTTATTAGAAGGAAGCGAAGTGCTTGTTCCACCACAGGGCGGAAGAAAACACCCGGAACAAAAGTTGGTGAAGGTAGATACTTCGAACATTCTGTTTATATGCGGAGGTGCGTTTGAAGGTATTGAACGGATTATTGCTTCGCGCATGAACCAATCTAAAGTTGGTTTCAAGAAAGGTAAAGATAAAGATGCGGTGGATAAGGATAACTTCTTACAATATGTCTCTCCGCTGGATATGCGCACGTTTGGTTTAATACCAGAGTTGATTGGTCGTGTGCCGGTGTTGGTTCACTTAGACCCCTTGGATAAACCTGCGTTGAGTTCTATTTTAACCGAACCGAAGAATGCTCTGCTGAAACAATTCAAGAAGATTTTCAAAGCCGATGGTATTCAGCTTTCGTTTGAAGATGATGCGATTGACTACATTGTAGAAAAAGCATTGGAATACAAATTGGGGGCACGTGGTTTGCGTTCTATTTGCGAAGCTGTAATGACGGATGCAATGTATGATTTGCCTTCGCAAACAGACATAAAAGAATTTATTGTTACCCGCGAGTTTGTAGAAGAGAAATTAGAAAACACCAAGATAAGCAAGCTGCGCGCTGCATAATACACACGCACCAACAATGGAGCGAAACGCCCTGCAATTCTGCGGGGCGTTTTTTATTTAAGGAATAATTACAAGGTGCCTATCTCAACAGGGTCAAACTTCCTTTATAAATCTTCTCGGTGTGGTTATCTACAAATACTGCACGGAGCGTATAAACAAACACACCGGGTTGAAGCGTTTTACCTTTATATGTTCCATCCCATGCAAATTGGAGGTCGTTGCTTTCAAAAACTTTTTCGCCAATGCGGTTAAAGATTTCTATGTCAACAAATTTTAAAGCGGGAAGGTTTCCGAAAATCTGAAAGAGGTCGTTGTTGCCATCGTTGTTAGGAGTAAAAACATTCGGAATAAAAATATGGTATTTAGGAATAACTGTTACCGGCACTTTTGTTTCAGCCGAGCAGTCGTTTCCGTCAATGGCAGCGGTTACTGCCAATGTATACTCAATACTGTTATAAGCATCAAATACCGGATTAGGACAAGTGTAACAACTCAACCCAATATTAGGCGACCATAAATAAGTAGCCGTTGGGTCGTAGTTAGAAGAAGCGTTTAGTTGAATTGCTTCTCCTAAGTTAATGGTGGCAGAAGCGGGATTCAGGCTAACAGTAATAGCTTGTGGCTCTGTAACACTTGTATTAGATGAATCAGCACAACCATGAGCATCGGTAACGGTGTAAGAATAACTACCTGCGGCAAGAGATGTAAAAAGTCCTGATGAATTAAAAGATTGATTGTTGAGATTGAAAGAATAAGTCGGAGTTCCACCGGTAGCAGAAACAAAAACTTCTCCGTTGTCGTCTCCAAAGCATCGAACGTTCTTAACGCTGTCAGCAATTACAAGTGGTTGAGGTTCGTTGATGGTGACAGAAGTTGTAGCACTGCAACCCAAATCATCGGTTGCGACTACTGAATAGTTTCCTGCTACAAGCGAAGTGAAGTTTCCATTCGCATTGTTTGAAACAATACTTCCTCCAGTCAATAAATCATAATTGTAGGGAGATACTCCGCCAGTGGCAGAGGTGGATATACTTCCCGTACTTCCACCATTACATAAAACATCGGCTTGTGTGGCCGGAAGCACAATAGTTATTACTGTAAGATTTGTAGTAACCAAGCTATCGCATCCGTATTGGTTAGCCAGCGTTACCGGATAAGTTCCGGTAGATGAAACAGAATTCCCATCGGGTAAAATGAAAATACTTCCATTGCAAATAGTATCATAAACTGTTGTTGCCGAAGTTGGATGAACCGTGAGGTTGGTAACAATAATACTATCGCAACCGGCAATGGTTGAAAGCGTATCGGTATAAATGCCTGTTGCGTTTGCTGAATTACCGGAAGGCAAAACATAATTCTGATTCGAACAAACAGTATCGATAACATTCACCAAGTAAGTGGGGTTGACGGTGAGATTGGTTATGATGGTACTGTCGCAACCAAAGCGGTCTAGCAACAACGATGTATCAATTACAGAAGCTGTTGAAGTTGCCCCGCTCGGGAAAGTATAAGTTGTACCCTGACAAACTGCAGGGCTTAGATTTGTTGTAGTGGGGTTATGAACCGTGATGGTAACTGTATCGCTGACATTACATAAACCGATAAATGAGATATCATCCAAGGCGAAATCGTTTCCGCCACCGGTGGTATTTTGGTTCACAATGCAAATACTTGCGGTAGTATTTGCTCCTGAATTCCAAACAGAATAAAACTGTTGCCACTGGCAAACCGGAGCCGAAACGTTGAATGGTGTTCCCAACAAGTTTCCGTTAATGGAGAATTGTAAAATGGCCGGGCTGCCATTAGCTACACTCTCTGCCCAACAACCAAAAGCGTAATTAGTATTGGGGACTACATTTATCGTTTCGCACCAAACACTTGTTCCGGCTGTTCCTGCGCCATTTACAATCATAGTATTACCGTTACCGGAAGTATGGTCGGTACAAGGTGAAAAACCGGAGTGATAGGTAATGGGGTTAGCCCCCACGTAATAAGTTCCGGCTGGTGTAACATCGCTTTGGTAAGTGTAAGAACTGTTAAAAACTGCATTGCCGGATTCAAAATTTCCGTTGCCTATTAAATCGCCACTGGCAACTTGTGTTGTTACAATATAAGAAGTTGTTTGAGTGGGTGTGGCAACAGGATTAGCAATATTTGGGTTGTCCAACGTAGCCGTTGGAGTCCATGTATAAGTATATAGACCACCATTTGAGTTTAGTTGCACTGATGAGCCAAGACAAACCTGTGTATCGTTCGAGACTGTAATAGCAGGCGGAACAACGGTAAGGTTTGTTGTTATGATACTATCGCAACCAATTACTGTTGAAAGTGTATCTACATAAACACCGGTAGCATTCACCGGTGTGCCACTTGGTAAAATGTATAAATCGCTTGGACAAATAGTTTGCGAAACCGAGTAAGCGTAAGTAGGATTGACTGTGAGGTTAGTAGTAATAATACTGTCGCAGTTATGAATGGTGGCAAGGGTATCAATATACGTTCCTGCTAAATTGGTTACTGTCCCGTCCGGCAATGTATAATTCTGATTCTGGCAGATAGTTGCATTAACCGTATTGCTATAAGTTGGATAAACCGTAACTACAACTGAATCAGTAAGCGTACACAATTGCGAGAAGGCAATATCATCTAAGGCGAAATCGTTTGCTCCTGCGTTGGTGTTTTGGTTCACAATACAGATAGTAGCAGTAGTGTTTGCTCCGCTGTTCCAGGTATTGTAAAATTGCTGCCAAACACAAAGCGCAGCAGGAGCAGTAAATACTGAACCCAATAGCGAACCGTTGATGGAGAACTGCAACTGTGCTAAATTTCCTAAAGATAAGGTAGTAAGCCAGGTAGAGAAAGCATAAGTAGTATTTGGCAACACGCTCACCGTTTCGCAATAGATAGAAACGTTAGCCGATGTTGCTCCGTTTACATACAACATATTTCCGCTTCCGGTGGTATGGTCGCCACAAGCTGCCATACCGCCATTCCATGCTGCTGCATTGGGGCCAACATTGTATTGCCCTTCGGTAGTATTGTTAGTAGTGTAATTATAGCTGGAAGAAAAACCCGTGTTACCGGAGCTAAAATCTCCATTTACAATTGCGTTTCCAATTGGCGCTTGCGATGAAACAGTGTAAGTCGTAGTTGTGATTGGCGAAGCAATTGGGTTTGAAATATTAGCATTATCTAAACCAGCTATTGGTGTCCACGAGTAAATTAAACCATTACCGGTAGCGTTTAGTTGTGCTGAACTTCGGTTGCAAATAGCTGTATTATTTCCTGCATCTACACTTACCGCAGCAACGGAAAGGTTAGTAGTAATAATACTATCACAAGTATTGGAAGCGGAAATAGTATCTACATAAACTCCTGCAGATGTAACAACACTTCCTGCCGGTAAAGTATAAGCACCATTGGGACATATAGTAACACTTTGAGAAGAAAGAATCGGTCCTATAACATCGACAATACTATACGCAGTATCAGAAATACAACCTACAAAACGAATTAGACTTACATTAAAATTACCAGAAGTAGAAAAAATATGAGTAGGAGAAAACTGCTTTGATAAATTTTGCACACCGGACCCTGCATCGTCAAAATTCCATTTTACAGAATCAAGGTAACTGGTATTACCACTAATTGTAAATGCTGTTGGTTGACCCAAACAAGTTGCTGTGGGATGTTGGATAATAGGCGTAGTATCAAAATAACTTTGAATAAAAGGAGGAAGACCGAGAATTGAATTTCTACTCAATAAATCAACAGCATTAAACTGAAGATTGCAGCCCACTCCTAAAGTATTAGGTGAATTTATTACACTCAAAAATGGTTGCTGATACTGACACACGTATAATTTCCCATCAGGACCTAATTGCATTGCACCGCCTCTATAAGGCGATCCTGTTCCACCAGCCGTGCCTAATGTAACTACGGATGCAATAATAGCTGCCGGGCTTCCAGCCTGCAAATTCCATTGATACATAGTGCCAGGAGTAATTCTTGAACCGTAGAGTAAATTGTTATCGGGTGAAAATGAAACGCCATAATCATCTCCTCCTAAGCCTAAATTTATGGGATTAGAAACAACACCTGTAGCGTTATCAAAATCCAGCAACTCGAACCCTGAATTACGAACAGCACTGGCTAATTTTTGCCCGTTTGGGGAAGCTATCAAATAGCCCCAACCCGGAAATCCATCATTCTGCCCAACATCGGTTGTAACAGGAGAATTTACCCCGCTGCAATCTACTAAGTAAGCGTAGTAGCGATTGCTTCCCGTGTAACCATGCGCCAACACCCAAACATAAAGCCCGTTGGCGTGTTTTACAGCTGTGCATTTTTCAGCAGATGGTGTAAACAATAAAGTATTTTTCGTAGCACTAATTACATCGCCAAGCCCAGCGTTAAGGGTCATATCAACTTCGCTATAGCAAAAACCTCCCGTATTACCAGAAGCTGCTACTGTAAAAACATAGTATCTATTTTGGTTTCCAGGCTTAGGCACAATTAAAGCAGATTGCGCTGATGATGGGTCGCCTGTCAATCCGAAGCCATTAGACATTTGAACATGGTTTCGATTCCACACCCTGATGCCATCAGAATAAAAAAGCAGATTCCCGTTTTTATCGCTGATACTAGCACAACCTTCATTCGTAGTTAACACTCCATTTGTAAGCGCCACAGGTGAGCCGCTATTAAAATCAAGTCCGGCATTTGCGCCAAAATACCAAGTATTAGCTTGCCCTTGAGCAAACAAAACATGGTTCAGTAGCAATAAAAAAAGGAAGGGGTAAATTTTCTTCATAGTGTATAGTTCAAAGATAAAAGTTTAGCTCTTTAAGTTGCACTGGCCTCTTTCTTCTTAAAATTTATATTTGCCCAATATGGAATTGATAAAAACCGCGCTTGATATTTTTCTGCATTTAGATAAACACTTAGCAGAACTACTCACCCAATACGGCAAACTGACTTACGCCATTTTGTTTTTGATAATTTTTGTAGAAACGGGCTTAATTGTAATGCCATTGCTACCCGGAGATTCATTATTGTTTGCGGCTGGAGCACTGGCTGCTGCAACAGGAAAATTAGACGTTGCTATTATAATTCCCCTTTTAATAGTTGCCGCTTTGCTAGGTGATAACGTGAACTATCTTGTAGGAAAGTTTTTCAGTGCAACAATCAAGTCGCGAGAACGAATTTTGTTTTTCAAGCGTGAATACATTGATGAAACCGAAGCATTTTACGCCAAGCACGGTGGCAAAACAATTATCATGGCTCGCTTCATTCCTATTGTGCGAACTATCGCTCCATTTGTAGCTGGTGCCGGTAGCATGAGCTATTCGCGGTATATTATTTTCTGTGTTACCGGTGCTATACTTTGGGTGGCAGGTATCACTTCGCTTGGTTATTTGTTTGGCAACTACGAACCGGTGAAGAAGAATTTCGAGTTTGTTTTACTCGGAATTATCTTTGTTTCTGTATTGCCGATAGTTTGGCAAATGTTTAAAGCAAAGTTCCTGAATAAAAAAGGATGAGAAGATTCGGATTGATAGGGTCGCTTCTTACTCATTCCTTCTCCAAAAAATATTTTGAAGAAAAATTTCAACGCGAACAAATTACAGATTGCAGTTACGATTTATTCGAACTGAATTCAATTGAAGAACTTACTTCACTTTTAAAATCTAATCCTGATTTAGTTGGTTTAAATGTTACCATTCCTTACAAGGAGTCTGTATTGCCATTTCTACATTCTGTTACCGTTGAAGCGAAACAAATTGGCGCGGTTAATTGCGTTAAAGTTGAAAACGAAAAGCTGGTCGGTTACAATACAGATGCGTTCGGGTTCGAGACTTCTTTAAAAAATTTTGTTAGTCAGGCAACTAACAAAAGCGAATCTGTATTAAAGTCCGCTTCAGGAGATTTAGGGATTTTCATTCTCGGCACCGGTGGCTCATCAAAAGCAGTTGAATTTGTTTTAAAGAAACTGAACATTCCTTTCGTCAAAGTTTCAAGAGAGAAAAAACCTGATTGTATTTCTTATAAAGAAGTAGAACAGAAAATGAAACCCAAAAACCTTTTCATCAACACCACTCCTCTTGGTATGTTTCCTAAAATAAATGCTGCGCCTGAAATTCCTTATCACTTACTTTCTGAAAACGATTTTCTTTTCGACCTTATTTATAATCCTGCCGAAACTGATTTTTTAAAATGCGGACATGAAAAAGGTTCAAGAATAAAAAATGGTTTACAAATGCTTGAACTGCAAGCCGAAAAAAGTTGGGAGATTTGGAACTCGTAATTTATATTAAATCCTTTCCTTCGGAGAGGATTTAGGAGAGGTCTACTTCCTCAATCCCCACCAAACCATTGCTGCGTTAAACGAAGTAACAAAAAGTGCTAATCCACTTTTTATCCAACCGGTGCTGTGGAAATCATCTGGCAAATCTCCTTTAAGTAACTGCAACGATTGCTGCCACATTGTAAAGGAATGCGAAATAAAATATACATCACCCAAAACACAAACAACATAAAAACCAAACACAAGTAGGTAAGG
>CAMBIM010000109.1 GCA_945867505.1 Chitinophaga pinensis | reverse complement strand
TACATCAACTTCATCTGTAGCAGAACATGAGTTAGCATCAGTTACGGTTACTGAATAAGTATCCGTTGAAGAAGCAACCAAGGTTTGTGTTGTAGTAGTGCCATCGCTCCATGCAAATGTTGAACCTGCATTGCCTGCATCTAAAGTTACGCTGCCTCCGCATTGTTCTACATCGTTGCCTAAGTCAACTACAGGAAGTGCGTTGATGACAAAATCAACCGCAGTTCTGCAACCCGGATTAGCTGAACAAGCAGCATAGAAAGTATAAGTGCCCGGTGTACTGGTATTAGGTAAAGCTGTAGTTCCAACAGGATTAAACGGTGAGCCACTTCCTTGTAAAGTTCCGCCACTTGATAAATCGTACCATTCAATAGTGCTATTTACTGTTTGTTGAACAGCGCCTGCTCCAGTGAAGGTAACGGTGTAAGCACCTACATCTCCGTTGTCAAAAGCTGTAGTTACAAACACATAGTTAGTGCCGGCAGTTAAAGTAAGTGTTGCTTCTGAGCCGGAACCACAAGCAGCATCATCATCATTGGCTACTAAAAAATTAGTTGCCGGAGATGCTGGATTAAATGGTGCTGTGTAAATGTGTAAGTAAGTATCAAACCCCGCACATAAAGTAAAAGTATAAGAGCCTGTAGTATTAACTGTAAAATCATGGGTAGCATAACTTACATCTGTACCTACACCAGAAGCTGTATAAGTAGTTCCACCTACGCTTCTAGTAAATGTTGGACTACTTAAAGTGGTTGCTCCCGTAAATGAAGATACAGTCGTAATAGCCGGAGCGCATCCTGAAGCTAACAATCCATCACCTGATGGAACAGTTCCATTCTGACAGATAGTGTAGTCGGTTGTGCTGCTTGGTGGCAAATTAATAGTAACGCTTGCAGATGCCGTAGCGCTACAAGTATTAGCATCGGTTACCGTCACTGAATATGTATCAGTTGTAGTAGCCGATAATGTTTGTGTAGTAGTTGTGCCATCGCTCCATGCAAAAGTTGAACCAGCGTTACCTGCGTCTAAAGTAACAGGATCGCTGCATGAAGTATAAGGTCCGCCTAAGTTAACTACAGGGTTAGTATTAATAGTAACTACTGCCGAACCAGATGCTGAGCAACTGTTAGCTGAAGTTACAGTAACCGTGTAAGTATTGCTTGTGCTTACTGTAGTAGTTTGAGTAGTTGCGCCATTGCTCCATGCATAGGTGTCGCCAACTAAAGAAGAAGTGTATTGCACATCATCAACACCTATGTAATCTGAATTAGCTCCTGAAGGACCACCATTGGCAACAAAGTAACGGAATGCTAAACGACCCGAGGTAGAACCGCTTAAACCGGAAATAGTTATTGAATATTGTGTCCAGGTATTAGGGTATCCTGCTAAAGTTAAAGTAGGATTAATATCTAATAGAAGCGTTATAAAATCACCTACGCTGGCATCAGTTGCTCCTACGTTGGTGCTCGCTCCATTGGTGCTTAAGCGAACTTGCAATCTATCGGCAAATTGTGGTGCATCAACCGTACGAGACCAAAACGAAAACACATCACCGTTAGTTAATGTAAGATTTGGTGTAAACAACCAGCTACTGATATTATCTGCACCGGTAGTGCTGTTAAAGTTAGCTGCAATATAACCTGCTCCTGTGTGCGCTGCAAAAACAGTAGGGTTTCCGCCAAACCATGTAGTTGTTCCTATACTGGTGCTATTGTTTTGCTGTGACCAACCTGATGGGGTATAAAGAACTCCACTAGTGCCTGCATCTAAGCCTTCAGTAAAACTTGAGTTTGTTCCTGCCCCTCCAGCATCTAAAGTAACTGTGCCTTCACATTGTGTGAATGGTCCGCCCAAGTTTACAGTTGGTCCGGGATTAACTATAAAATCTACAGCTGCTCTACAGTCTGGCGATGCTGAACAAGCGGTATAAAAAGTATAAGTTCCCGGTGTATTAGTATTAGGTAAAACTGTAGTTCCAACAGGATTAAATGGCGAACCGCTTCCAACTGAAGTTCCTCCTGATGGTAAATCATACCATTCAATGGTACTTGGAGCACCTTGCTGAACAGCGCCTGCTCCTGCAAAAGTTACGGTATATGAACCTACCTCTGCGTTGTCAAAAGATGTCACCAGAAATACATAGTCAGTTCCGGCAGTTAAATTAATAGTAGCCTCTGAACCACCACTACAGTTACCTACATTTCCATCATCATCTGCAACTAAGAAGTTGGTAGCGGGTGACGCTGGATTGAAAGGTGCGGTATAAATATGTAAGTATGTATCAAAGTCAACCCCACATAGCGAGAATGTATATGAACCGCTTGCAGATACAGTAAAATTGTGCGTAGCATAATTTACATCAGTGCCTACTCCTGAAGCACTATAGGTTGTGCCCCCCACACTTCTAACAAAAGTAGGATCGTTTAATGTAGTAGCACCGGAAAATGAAGTAACTGTTGTTACGCCTGCACCGCATCCGGATGCCAACAAACCTTCCCCTGATGGAACGGTTTGATTTTGACATATTGTATAGTCAGTTACACTACTTGGTGCTTGGTTAACCGTTACACTTGCCGATGCACTTCCCGTACAAGTATTCGCATCGGTAACTGTTACGGCATACGAGTTAGAAGTAGTAGCATTTAATGTTTGTGTTGTGGTTGTTCCATCACTCCAAGTAAAGCTTGAACCTGCATTGCCGGCATCTAAGGTTACAGAACCTCCACATACCGTATAAGGGCCGCCTAAGCTAACCACTGGGTTAGTGTTGATGGCAACCGATGCTGAAGCGGTTGCAGAACAACCATTATTAGAGTTAGTTACAGTAACAGTATAAGTATTACTTGTGCTAACTGTGGTAGTTTGGTTGGTTCCACCATTGCTCCAAGCATAAACCGCAGGATTTGCTTCGGTATATAACACATCATCTATTCCTATATAATCTGAATTAGCTCCTGAAGGGCCACCATTGGTGACAAAGTAACGGAAGGCTAAGCGACCTGAAGTAGGACCACCTAAACCTGAAATCGTTACAGAATACTGTGTCCAAGTATTTGGATAGCCGGTAGTTGTCAAAGTAGGATTAATGTCTAACAGAAGTGTAGTATAATCACCTACTGCTACTGAACCAGTACCAACGTTAGTACTGGTGCCATTAGTACTTAAACGAACCTGCAACCTATCGGGAAAAGCCGGAGAATTAACAGTGCGTGTCCAAAAAGAAAACACGTCACCATTTTTTAGCGTAAGGTTGGGTGTAAACAACCAATTGCTAATCGTATTAGCTCCGGTCACACTATTAAAGTTAGCAAATATGTAACTTGAGCCAGTATGTGCTGCAAATACGGTAGGGTCACCACCTGACCACTGTAAAGTACCAGCAGGTACACTATTATTTTGTTGAAACCAGCCTGCTGGGGTATACGTTACAGCACTTGTACCTCCATTAAGTCCTTCGTTTATAAGATTTCCATTGCTTAAACTTCCAGCATCTAAAGTAACTGTGCCTTCACATTGCGAATATGGACCACCTAAGTTTATTGAAGGTGTTGCATTAATAACAAAATCTACTGGCGTTCTGCTACCAGGAGTAAGCGAACACGCTGCGTAAAGAGTATAGGTACCTGGTGTAGCTGTGTTTGGTAAAAAAGCAGTACCAACCGGGTTAAAAGGTGAGCCACTGCCAACTAACGTTCCTGCAGCTGCTAAATCGTACCATTCAATATTATTTGCTGCTCCCTGTTGCACATTACCAGGACCGGCAAATGTTACAGTATAAGCACCAACATCTGCATTGTCAAAGGATGTGGTTACAAATACGTAGTTAACCCCTGCTGTCAAAGTAAGTGTTGCTTCGGAACCTGATCCACAAGCTGCTGCATCATCATCTGCTACTAAAAAGTTAGTAGCGGGAGATGCAGGATTAAATGGTGCAGTGTATATATGTAAGTACGTATCAAAACCCGCACATACCGTGAAGGTATATGAACCTGTAACGCTAACAGTAAAGTTATGAGTGGTATAATGAACCGCTGTACCAACTGCGGATGCTGAATAAGTAGTTCCCGTCAAACTTCGATTAAAAGTTGGGTCAGTTAATGTTGTTGCACCTGTAAATGATGTAACCGTTGCTACTCCCGAAGCACAACCCGATGCCAAAAGACCCTGACCTGTTGGAACGGTTCCATTTTGGCAAACGGTATAACCTGTTGTGCTGCTTGGTTGTGCGTAACCTGTTAATGTTACAGTAAATCCAACAAGGGTCAGCACAGCGTATAAATAGGCTTTTGTGTTAGTAAAATATTTTTTCATGTTAATCAATTTTATTGTTTGAATAAAGCAAATAGCAGAATAACTTCCTCCCAGTTATTCGTTAGAAATCGGCAAGAAGAGGATAACCTCTTCTTGCAAACTATAACTACTATTTATTGGGAGAGGATGTAGCTTTATTACCTTGAACCCATTTACGGTAAGCCTCTGGATTATCTTTTTTCCAAGTCACTTTGGCCAACTCCTTATCTGTAATTCCTTTGTAGTTATAATAAGGCAAATCAGATGCTTGTTTATTACCTTTTGCCTGCACTGTTGGTGCAATACTTTTAGATGCGGTTTTGGTTGTTCTGGCATCTGTAGCTTGTTGTGCAACGGCCGTAGAAGCGAAAATTGCCGAACTAAAAATTAATACCAATAGCCTCAAGAGAGTAGTTGTCTTTTTCATAATAATCTGTTTTTAGTTAGTTAATGTGTAGGGTAAATATATTTACTTCTTTCAAAAACAAGTCATACTTTGTATGAATTTATTTCAAGTCGCAAAATATACCTGTTGCAAAAACTGATACATTACTTGTAAAAGTGTGACATAACAGTAGATAATCAGTAATTTCAATAGTTAATCAGAAAAACTACTATTTAAAGCATGTTCCCCGCTGAGTCATCCAAGGATGGATTTCGTAGATAAGCCTGCCGGCTTTAATGGCTGGGTCGCCTTCTATCATGGCTTTTACACTGTCTTCGCTGGTGCAGTCGAACACAAAAATACCGCGCATATCACCTTCATCTAAAAACGGTCCAGCAACATTTAGTTTACCCGAAGCAGCTAAGTAGTTGATGTTATCTAAATGTCCTTTTTGAATTTTTGCAGCAGTAGCAGAATCCTGGTCTCGGTTAGGTCCTTTTTTAAGGAATACAAAAAAGTAAGGTTTAAGATTGTCTTCCTTCTTTTGAGCAAAGCTAAAGAGTGCGCAAAGCAAAAACCAAACAATTAGAATACTTTTCATAGGTTAGGCTACAGTTTTCATTCGCCATGCCACTACTGCAGCAATAATACTTCCGAAGACCAACGTACCTAATCCCGATTGAATAATATAAGAGGTGAGGTTAAAATACACTTCTGCTTCCTGCCTTGCTTTGGCTATGTCTTCATTAAGAGTTTCTGCACGCTTGGTAGCATAATCAATCATGCTATCAAAAAAATCGGGATTTATGATTTTATGAAAAACCACTTGCAAAGGAATAGAAAGCACAGCAGCAAAAAACGCAATTAAGAAGCCGGTGACAAATGCTTGCTTAAAACTTATTCTACCATTCAGCATTTCCAATTTATCGCGTATAGCAAGCCTTGCACAAACAATCGGTATAATAAGCGCAAACATGGTAACATAAGGATGATACTGAATAAGCGGCTCTTCATGCAGGCCCACCATAAACTCAACGGCTAACCAAAGCAACATGAGTAGAGTAATAAGAACAGCGTAGCGTATTTCTATTCTGAAACTTGCCATAACGTTTGAGCGGGTTTGGGTGACTAAGCTATTTAAAAAATTCGTTCTATAAAATTATTGCTGAACTTACCGGTTGGGTCAAACTGCTTACGTAGAGCATTAAACGCTTCATACTTTGGGTAAACCGTTTGCAAATATGCTTTATCAATAGTAAACTCTTTACCCCAATGTGGGCGACCGTTATACCTCTTCGCCAGTGTTTCAAAATCGTCTACTAATTCCTTCCATTCAAAATTATCCGCATTGTAAGCACCCAGCCAAATAGTATTTCTACCGTAGCAGGCACTTAGAGCAAAATCATCAGCTTTAGTAAATCGTATTTCCTGAATAAAGTTTATTAGATGATTAGAAGAGTTAATCAGTTGCTTGTAATCGCGCAATAAATTTTGCGCATGGGTTATATCAAATGCCCATTCCACCTCGCGGTGCAAAGGAGGCTCGGGCACGTTAAATACTTTGTAACTCTTTTCAATTCTATCTAAAGGCTTGTTGAAGTTCAATACCAACAAGCTATTAATAAATCTGCGCCACTTGCGATTGGCATTACCAACCTTCAACAGAAAGCGATAAATATTTACCGATACAAACTCATCCATAAACCATTGGCGAAATCGGGAATCATTAGCTTTTTCATTTATTCTGGTATATCGATAAAGCACCATTTTATCAGTATGCGGAAACCACCACATCTTAAAATGATCGGTTTGGTTGACGAACTCATGTAGCCGTTCAACAGCTTCACTAAAAGGAATAGCAATGGTGTAATCGCGAAGATTGAATGCAGGAACCACATTCAAAGTAATTTCAGAAATTACTCCTAAGCAGCCAAGGCTAACTAAGCAAGTATTGAATAACTCTTTATTTCGTTCGCGGTGCAGCACCATTTTTTCGCCATCTGCTTTTATCAGGTTGAACTCTTCCATTTGCGAACCAAGAATTTGATAATTAATTCCTGTTCCGTGCGTGCCCGTACTAATAGCACCCGCAACTGATTGTTTGGAAATAGAACCCAAATTGGCAAGTGCCAAGCCTTCCTTATCCAAGTCTTCATTTAATTGCCACAACTTTATTCCGGGTTGTATTTTAACCTGCAACTTCTCTTTATCAATAGCCAAAACTTTGTTGTAAAAATCAAGATTGATGAGTGTGTCTTCGCTTAAACATATTTCATTCCATGAGTGACCGGTTCCTAACAGTCGCACTTTGCTACTTTGCTTTACCAGTTCAATCAGTTCATCTTCCGTTTCGGGTTGAAAGAAATTTTGAGCCACACAGTTTTGATTCTGCGCCCAATTAAGGAAGCGGTAGTTTGCTTGTTGCTTCATGGGTTGAGGTTTATTATCAACTAATAAACATATTTTTAAGAAGAATAAGAGACAGAAAACATTTGCCCTGTGGCATATGAGTTATATGTTAATACGAAGCCCTCGTTTGGTCTTTCAAACACAGCCTCAATGTCCAGAACTCCAAAACCCACTCAAATTCTCCATTATTACAATTTTGCTGTGGCTTCCGCCTTCTCCGGTTTGGTTTCCGCGTCCTCCAATGCGGCTTCCGCCTTCTCCCCTTTAACTTCCGTTAACAGTTATATCGTTTCCGCCTTCTCCCTTTTAACTTCCGCCTCCTCCAAAACAGTTTCCGCCTTGTCCCTCTTGGCTTCCGCCTTCTCCAAAATGGTTTCCGCCCTCTCCGGTTTCGCTTCCGCCTGCTCCAAACTCATTTCCGCCTTCTCCTTTTTAACTTCCGCCTTCTCCTAAACAGTTTCCGCCCCCTCCCGTTTAACTTCCGCCTCTTCCTTTTTGGCTTCCGCCTGCTCCAAACAACCTCCACTGCAACCAATGCAATTACCCTGAAGTAGTAATTCACACACGTCAATCAGCCAATCTGTTAACCTGTAAATCCGTAAATAAAAATAGGGAACGGGCAGGCTTATCGCACTAAAAACACGAAAGCAAAAATAGCGGCTATAGAAATAACCATCGCCAATAGGTAGAAACCGATATAACCGCTTTGAAGTTTACGAACCTGTGCGCCTAAAGCCAAGGATAGTTTGCCGGTACGGTTAACGCCACCGTCAATAAGAATGCGGTCAATTACATCATGAAATATCAAGCTGCTAAACATTACCGGTTTAACCACCAGCATATTGTAAATTTCGTCTACCCAATACTTATTATAAACCAACCTGTTCAAGCCTTTCAGTTCACCTTCTTTAGCAGGCAATGCCTTACCCGAAACATATTTGATATAAGCATAACCGATAGAAAGCAGCGCCCCCGTTAAAGCACCGCCCATTAAAGCCAATTCTGTGCCGTGGCTAAGCCCTTCACGTGCTGCTCCTTCTCCACCTATATGAGCCGAACCTGCCAACACCGGACTTAAGAAGTTTTTCAGGAAATGAGGAAACCCTAAAAACTCAGGCAAGCCTAGCACACCCCCAACTGCAGCAAGTAAAGCAAGAGCCACTAAAGGAAAAGTAATCAGCGCTGGCGATTCATGCAGATGGTGTTTCTGTTCTTCCGTTCCGCGAAACTCACCGGTAAAGGTCAGGAACACTAAACGGAACATATAGAAGGCCGTCATTACCGAAGCTAATGATGCAACACCCCACAATACTTTGTTGTGTTCAAAGGCAGCGGCAAGAATCTCATCTTTACTAAAGAAACCGCTGAAAGGAAATACACCGGAAATTGCCAAAGAAGAAATAAGGAATGTTCCGAACGTTACAGGCATCCATTTCTTTAAACCACCCATGTTGCGTATATCC
>CAMBIM010000108.1 GCA_945867505.1 Chitinophaga pinensis | reverse complement strand
GGCTAACGACAACCAACAAAGCAAGCTGAATTTGTTACCTACCGTTGAAGGCAATCTGAATTTCAACAACAACTTTGGCAACGGGTTTAACCCGCAAACCTTCAGTTTTGCTCAAGGAAATTCACAGTCGGTGCAATCTTCTTTGCAAGTCAGTGCGCCTATTTTTACGGGCTTGCAGCAAATGTTCAATATTGAAAGAACCAAATATGATTTGCTGGCTTCTAAATTCGATTATGAAAACGCTAAGCGAAACATCGCACTATCAATTGCCTCTTCTTATCTGCAAATTTTATTGAATACCGAAATTTTGAAAATTGCCGAAAAGCAAAAACTATTAACCGGCACACAACTTTCCACCATAACTTCAAGAATGAGAGCCGGTTCGTTACCCGAAGTTTCAGGCTACGAAGTAGAATCGCAATTAGCGCGTGATGAAGCCAATGTAGTTGCCGCGCAAAACGCAGTTGATTTGGCAATGTTATCGCTTCGTCAATTGCTACAGTTGAAAGATGAAAAATTTGAAATTGACATACCGGAAGTTAAGTTTGAAAGTGTAGAAAACGTAGCTGCTCTTTCTTCAGAATCAGTTTACAAATCTGCTCTTGGTTCGCAGCCAAGTATTATGAGTGCCGAAGCAAGAATGAAGAGCGCTAACGCTTCGCGTAAAATGGCGCTTGGTGCGTTGAGCCCAACCATTTCTGTTTTCGGAAGTTTAAGTTCTAGTTACTTTAGTGGAGATAGAAATTACACATTAAAATACGACACCATTGCCGGCTTTATAATTCCATCGCAACAAGATGCCGGAGCAAAACCTTTCAATGAAAGTTTAAAAGATAACTTTAGAAAAGCTGTTGGTCTAAGTTTAAATGTTCCGCTTTTCAGCAGATGGCAACGTGTTACAAATGTTCAAAATGCGAAATTGCAAATGCAGATTCGCGAGTTACAATTAGAAAACTCTAAAAACCAATTGCGCAGCGATGTGGAGCAGGCTTACACCAATGCAAAAGCAGCGGTGCAAAGTTATGTTGCCAATAAAAAAAGTACAGAGGCTGCTGATAAATCTTATACTGCTTTCGAGAAAAGATACACTGCCGGTATGTTGGGTACGTATGAATTTCAACAGGCAAAAAACAGTTTGGCAATGGCAGAATCGGAAATGATAAAAGCAAAATACACGTATGTGTTTCGTTTAAAGGTTTTAGATTTTTATCAGGGCAAACCACTTAAATTAGGTGAGTAGTTAATTGGGAATACACAAACAATATGAAGAACAATAAAATTTTAATAGGCTTAGGAATTGCATTGGCTGTGTTGCTATTGGTTGCTGTGGTGGGAAAGAAGAAAGGTTGGATTGGCAAAGGCGATGTGTTGGAATTAGCCATTGAAAAATCTGCTAAGCGTTCGTTGGTAGAAACCGTTACTGCCAGCGGAAAAATAAATCCGCAAACAGAAGTGAAATTAAGCTCCGAAGTATCGGGCGAAGTAATTCAGTTAAATGTGCATGAAGGTGATTCGGTGAAAAAAGGAAAGCTGATGGCGGTTATCAATCCTGCCATTTACGAAGCTATTGTTACTCAAACTTCTGCCAGCGTAAATCAGTTAAAGGCAAATTTATCGAGTGCCAAAGCAAGTGTTATACAAGCCAAAGCCGCTTATGACCAAGCCAAAAGAAACTATGACCGTAACAACCAATTGCATAACGACAAAGTAATTTCTGATGCCGAATTTGAATCGGCTAAACTTTCGTTTGACCAGGCCAATGCGAATTACGAAACCGCTAAAGAGCAAGTGAACGCTGCTGGTTTTAGCGTAAGCAGTGGCGAAGCGCAATTGAAACAAGCTAACGACAATTTAAAGAAGACAACCATCTACGCTCCTATTGACGGCATAGTTTCGTTGGTGAATGTAAAGCTTGGCGAGCGCGTTGTTGGAACCGCGCAAATGGCAGGAACAGAAATTATTCGCATTGCTGATTTGAATAACATGCAGGCAGAAGTGGATGTAAATGAAAACGATGTGTTGCGCATTTCTTTAGGCGACACTGCCGATATTGAAGTAGATGCTTACGTAAAGAAAAAGTTCAGAGGAGTTGTTACACAGGTTTCATATTCATCTACCAGTTCAACTCAAGCGGTTATCAGCACTTCCCAGGCAACCAACTTTACGGTAAAAATTAAATTGTTGAAAGAATCGTATGCCGATTTAATTAAACCTGAACTTGGTAAATTATTCCCTTTCCGTCCGGGGATGAGTGCTACGGTGGACATTAAAACAGCAGCAAAAGAAAACGTGTTGACTGTGCCTATTCAATCAGTAACCACTCGCGAAGAAAAAGATCTGAAAGATAAAGATGAGGACTACGCCAAAACAGCTAAAGCAAAAAAGACAGACGCCATCGATAAAAAAGAAGTGAAAGAAATTGTGTTTGTAGTAGAGAACGGAAAGGTAGTGGCTAAACCGGTAACTACAGGGATACAAGATGCCAGCTACATAGAAATTACTGCAGGCGTAAACGAAGGAGAATCTATTGTAAAAGCTCCGTTCAAATTAATTTCTAAAACACTAAAAAATGGCGATGCCGTGAAAGTGGTAGACGAGAAAGATTTGTTTAAAGAAGATAAGGAGGCAGGCAAGTAAAATATTACTGCTCTGGCTCTACGCCTAAAATTTTCAGCGCATTCATAGCGGCATTTTGCTCTGCTACTTTTTTGTTGAAGCCCTCGCCACGCGATACTACCTGACCGGCTATCTCCAACTCAATTACAAAGTAAGCTCTGCGGTTTTTGCTTTTTTCTTCCGCCACTTTAAAATCAATGCTCTTCCCTTCGCGTTGTATGTAATGGAAAATTTGGCTTTTGTAATCCGTGTTTGTTAGTTCCAGCGTTTCTACATCAATCAGATTTTTTAAAACCCTGCGTAGAATAAATTTTTTGGTAGCATCAAAACCCGCATCTAAATACACCGCACCAACCAATGCTTCAAAAGTATTACCCGCTAAATCTTTCGAAACATCGGTCATGCTTCTTCGGTTGAAACTTAATTTCTCAACCAGTCCTAATTTTGTTCCTACTTCGTTCAACGATTTACGGTTGACAATCTTCGACCGCAACTCCGTCATAAACCCTTCCTCTTTGTAAGGATATTTTTTAAAAAGATACTCGCACACAATAGCATCTAATATCGAATCGCCAAGCAATTCTAAACGCTCATTATTTTCTTTAATCTCGGTATGTTTTGAGCGATGCTGAAAAACCTGTTTGTATAATTTCAGATTAGTAGGTGTAATTCCTGTAATGCTTCGGATGTAAGAAGCAAGTGCTTTGTCGGACGAAAAAAAGGTGTTATAGAGTTTGCGAATCAAAACTTATGACGGCTGTTTCAAGAGGCAAATTAAATATTGAATTGAGATGGCAGGAATTGAATTATCAACCAACACTACTTTTCAAATTTCTTGAAAATCACCGTTGCATTATGCCCCCCAAAGCCAAAACCATTGCTCATAGCCACGTTCACAATACGCTCTTGTGGTTGGTTGAAGGTAAGGTTGAGTTTTGAATCAATATTCGGGTCATCGGTAAAGTGGTTGATAGTAGGCGGAACTATACTTTCCTTTATAGCCATAATACTGGCAATAGCTTCCACTGCACCGGCAGCACCAAGCAAGTGACCGGTCATAGATTTAGTAGAAGAGATATTCAAATTGTAAGCATGTTCACCAAACACTTTTTTAATAGCCGTAAGTTCAGCCATATCGCCAAGCGGAGTAGATGTTCCGTGAACGTTGATATAATCAACATCGGTAGCTTTCAAGCCTGCATCTTCTAACGTATTATTCATTACCAGCACCGCCCCTAAACCTTCAGGGTGCGGAGCAGTTAAGTGGTGCGCATCCGCACTCATTCCTCCACCAACTAACTCGCAATAAATTTTTGCTCCGCGCGCCAACGCATGTTCCAGTTCTTCCAAAATAATTGCTCCCGCTCCTTCGCCAATTACAAAACCATCGCGGTCTTTATCAAACGGGCGCGATGCTGTTTCTGGCGAATCATTTCTTTCACTCAATGCGCGCATAGCATTAAAACCACCCACACCTCCGGGACTAATAGGAGCTTCTGAACCACCGGTCACAAAAACCGAAGCCTTATTCAAACGAATCAAATCAAAAGCTTCAATCAATGCAATATTAGAAGTAGCGCAAGCCGCCACCGTAGCAAAGTTTGGTCCGCGGTAACCCCAACGCATACTGATAAGCCCTGCGGCAATATCAATAATCATCTTAGGTACATAAAACGGATTAAAGCGCGGGGTGCCATCGCCCTTGGCGTAAGCAATAATCTCTTCATGAAAAACATCCAACCCGCCAACGCCCGAGCCCCAGATAACTCCTACACGGTCTTTGTTCAACGTTGCCGTATCTAAACCTGCATCGCGTATGGCTTCATCGCTGGCTACCAACGCATATTGTGTAAAGCGGTCAATGCGCTTTACCTCTTTGCGGTCAATAAAATTAAGCGGGTCAAAATTCTTTACCTCACAGGCAAACTTGGTGCGGAACTTAGAAACATCAAAACGGGTAATAGGCGCTGCACCGCTTACGCCTGCCAATAAATTTTTCCAAAAATCTCCGGCAGTATTCCCAACAGGAGTCAGCGCGCCAATACCGGTAACAACAACCCGTTTCAAGTTCATGCCACGAATAAAATTGAATTTCTTTAATTATCGAACGTCATTGCGAGGAATCGCGGCTTTGCGCGATAACGAAGCAACCTCCAAGCGTGAAAGAGGAAATTATTTTGTCAGTCTCTCCAAATAAAAAACGGCCCTGATTTTCATCAGAGCCGTTACTTAGTTTCTTAAAACCTATTACTTACTTACCGTTTTTTCAAGGTATTCGATGGCTTGACCAACTGTGCCGATGGTTTCTGCCTGCTCGTCCGGAATAGAGAGGTTGAATTCTTTTTCAAACTCCATAATCAACTCCACCGTATCTAACGAATCGGCTCCCAAGTCATTGGTAAAGCTCGCCTCCGGGGTCACCTGGCTTTCCTCTACACCCAACTTATCTACGATAATTTTTTTTACTCTTTCTGCGATGTTTGACATGTCTATTTTGTTTTAAATGTGGTGCGAAAGTAAAAACATCCCGCCCTTTGCCAAAAAAATATTTGTAGGGCTAAAATGAAGGTTTTAAGATGAGAATAGAGCTACTCCGTATAATCCAAATCCTTCGAAAAAGTCTCTTCCGAGCCATACGTTGCCCAAAACGAGAGAGCCATACAAACCATACCCACCACAAACGCACTCATAATATTACCAAAATGAAGTGCTACTAAAGATTGAAACGACCAGGTAATCAACGGCACCGAGCCGCGCACAAAATTAGGAGTAGTATTAGTTACTGTGGACCGAATATTAGTGCCAAACTGCTCTGCCGCTATGGTTACAAACAACGCCCAGAAACCGGTAGCCGTACCCAGCACAAAACACAAAAAGTAAAACCCGTTAACCGAAATGCCTTGAGCGAAAAAGAAAAAGTAAACAATAGCCGCTACACAAAAACCAATGTAAAGCATCACCACCTTTCTGCGGCTGCGCCAAACTTGGCTCAATATGCCGCTCAAAAAATCTCCCGCGCTTAGACCAATGTAAGTATACATTACAGCAAACCCGTTTTCTATTTTACCTGCCACGCCCAATTCTTTACTCCAAATTAATTCCGCATTGGCCACTATAATTCCCACAATAAACCAAATGGGCAAACCAATTAAAATGCACTTAAAATATTTCAGCAGCCGCTCTCTGTCGCTGAACAAATACAAAAAATTACCTCGCGTAGTTTCCGTGTTCAACACATTCTTAAACATCCCCGACTCAACCGTGCCAATGCGGAGCAGCAATAACATTAAGCCAAGCCCGCCACCAATAATATAAGCCGCCTGCCACTTAGCCACCGGCTGTGAAATAATGCCGGAGAAAAATGCAGCCAGCGAATCGCCCCATGCGCCAACCAGTGCCGCCAACACAGCACCCAATGCACCAAACGAAACTATAATCATAGTGCCATAGCCGCGCTTTTCACGATGCATGGTTTCCGTAACCAAAGTGATACCCGTGCCCAGTTCGCCCGCTAAACCAATACCGGCAATTACGCGCACAACAGCATAAACAGGAATACTCGTTACAAAAGCAT
This sequence comes from Chitinophaga pinensis, assembly GCA_945867505.1. Classification (GTDB taxonomy): domain Bacteria; phylum Bacteroidota; class Bacteroidia; order Chitinophagales; family LD1; genus Bog-950. The sequence goes on along the minus strand of CAMBIM010000108.1, from coordinate 2,375 downwards.
TAATCAAATTAGCCGCAGAGTAAAGCAGGATAGAACCAAACAAAACAGAAAGCCGTCCGCGCTTATCGCCCAAAATGCCCCATAACAAACCACCAACCAACATGCCTATCATTTGCATATTGAACAGAAATAAACCCGTGTTCTTTATCTCCTCCGAAGATGCGCCAAACATAATAGCGGTAAGGCTTTCTTTCTTTACTACATTAAAAAGAATAAGGTCGTAGATGTCGACAAAGTAACCGAGCGAGGCAACAATTATAATTCCGTATTTGAGCCAGAAGTTTTGTTTGTTGGAATCTGCCATGCGCTATTTGGTTTCGGTTTTTGTGAGATGGAAAATAACAAAAACAGTTACTGCAATTAATAGCATAGCCCCAGCCTGATGCAGCACACCATAAAACACAGGTATCTTTCCTACACAATTCAACACCGTCATAATTCCAATAATAGCTTGCAGTAAAACGATTACCGGAAACAGATTCAACCCCAATTTGAAAAACTTATCGGTAGTAATATTTCTGCTTTTGAAAAAGAAAACAACTACCAGCACCACAAGCGCGTAAGCCGTAAACCGGTGCGCAAACTGAATGAATGTTCTTCCCCAAAAATCCTGCGCGTTGTAATTTATAAATCCAACACTGCTTGGTTGCAATTCATAAAGTGCCGAAGGAATTAACTGCCCGTTCATATCCGGCCAGGTAGGATAAGCCAGGCCCGCTTTCATTCCGGAAACAATTCCGCCCAAAAATATTTGCAAGAACAGAACAACAAGAATGGCGTAAGCTAGATTGCGGATTGTCGATTGCGGGTTGCGGATGGAATATTCCAGTCGGTAAACAGAGAGGGTTAAGTAAACTATCCACGCAAATAATATGAACGCTAGAAAGAGGTGAATGGTTAGCCGCAACGGGGGAACAAAAACTCCTGTAAGTCCTGCTTTTACCATAAGCCAGCCTACGAAACCTTGTAATGCACCGAATAAAAAGAGCCCGACCAAATTCAGGATAAGTTTTTTATCCAAATACCGTTTCCATAAAAAATAAACGAAAGGAAAAACGAAAACGACAAAAAACATTCTGCCCCAGAAGCGATGAGCAAACTCCCAAAAAAATATCCACTTGAATTCAGCTAGAGTCATTCCCTCGTTGATGATTTTGTATTGAATTTTTTGTTTGTAGAGTTCAAACTCTGCGTTCCATTCTGTTTCGTTCAGTGGAGGAATAATTCCGTTTATGGGTTTCCACTGTGTGATGGAAAGTCCCGATTCGGTAAGTCGCGTAATACCGCCAAGTATCACCTGAAAAAAAACCATGCAGCAACCAATAAATAACCAAGTGCCAACAACCTTACGTGCGAGTGGAGACATAATTCAAATTTGAGAATCCCGAAACAATCGGGACAAGTTGCGCGAATGTGATAATTAGCGATTGAAATACAAAAAACAAAACAGCCGCTACAAAAGTTTGCAGCGGCTGTTCAAAGTCCCCTTTAGGGGATTTTGTTTCATCCCGCTTTTTGCGGGAAGGGGTTTAATTCTTAAACACTCGTTGTGCGCTCTTACCGTTTTTAGTAGCAATGTTCAAAATATACATGCCGGTAGCAAGCGAAGAAATATCAATAGTGCTTTGTTGAATTTGCGGTTGCAAAACAACTTCACCCAACAGGTTGGTTACAGCAATGTTTGTAATCACTTCTGTTCCTATTTCAATGGTCAACTTACCGGTAGTCGGGTTAGGGTAAATGCTGAATGCCAGATTCTCGGCAGTTTCATTAATACCCGTTGGTGTTTGGCCATAAACCAAGTTAAGCACTGGTGCAAAATCTGCATCAGCAGCATCGTAAAATTCTGTTTTGCCCGCAGTTCCTATTGGTGAAGAAACAATGAACTGTGTAGGTGTAGCATTGTTAATTTGCGTAAGCACAGAAACCGGTAAGTCTAAACGAATCCAATCGCCATTAGCGGTGTTAGAACCAAACAAACATGGTGTGCCGGTTTCATCTGCCGCAGCGGTATAATCTGCCGCCTCAATGTTTACGGTAGTACCAAAGTTTCCGTTCTTAACCTTTACTTCCAACGATGCATTTACAGGGTTAGTTCCGGTTAATGCTTTTCTTCTTAAAAACAAACTGGCTTTCTTTAAAGTAGTATCTGCCATAGCCGTAGTGTTAAACGAAAGCACGGTAGAGAAATTCTCACCGCTTGCTGTGCCAACATAAGGAGTAGCCGAAACATTTCCGGTAGAAGAAACCGAACCTGTTTGTGCAGCATCAGACAACAAATACAAATCGTCCATTAAAAACTTATGATAAAACTTTTGTGTTTGGTAGCTCACTAAATCTTTATAGCCCTGCGTAGAAAGGTGGAAACAATCTTT
>CAMBIM010000107.1 GCA_945867505.1 Chitinophaga pinensis | reverse complement strand
AAAAGAAAGCGTTTGCCGCCACCCATGCTGATATGATTGAATGGACGCGCCTTACTTCCGCCTTTTGGGATTATGACGGCAACATTTTATATGCTATGAAACAAATTGGCATTGGTAAAATATCACGCCAATACGGACACGTTCTTTGGCAACTTAATCATTCAGATATGCCTTTGGCGTTGGGAAAAGATACCCTTGAGTGGTACAGCCCACACGACTTTAATCTGCTTTCGCACGATGCTGCCACTGCCACTTATTCGCTCTATTCAAATGGTGCCGAAGGAGCTAAACCTGCGGGCGGAGTTGTATTTCAGCGCCATAAAAAGACAGGGCAGTTTAAGTTGCTTAAATATATATGGCCCAAAACAGTCTATCTTGCTAACGGGCAGGGGAATCTGGATTATCATGCCAATGGCGACTATGCCATCGGCTATGGTTTTTTCGAAAAATCGGATACCGGCTCTGCTCAAAACTACCGCAGTGTGCTCGAATATAAATTGGCCAGCGGCCCCGAAGGCGTTTACCAGTTACCTCAATGGATTTATACTTATAAAGCACGCATATTACGCAATTGGTCCCGACCTCCGAGACCTGAGATTGTGAAAGACGGAGCCGAGCTGGTGGCTGTAGGCGATATGAAAGATTTTATCTGGTATAAACTATCGGGCGAGCGGCTTACAACGGTTGAAAAAGCAGGTGCTGGTAAGAGGATTAAAGCGGAGAAAGGTGCCTCCTACTGTGTGGAAGGTAAATATGGAATCGGGTTTTCAGTTTCCCGTATTTACGTCAACTAATCAGCCCGCATTTGACGATGGTGTGTATAGCGGTAGTATTTTAACTCAGTATACTTGTTAATGAAACATCTCAAAAAAATGAAGAGGAAAACGATATTGCATTTAGCAGCTATTCTATTGATTTGTGGTGCCAGCTGCACAAAACAGAATCGCAATAATCAATTTACAACGAAGGAAAGCAGGGTAATGTATTACGACTCTACTAATACACAGCCTGGTGTAATCCTTCTTGATATGGTTTCACAATCAAAATGTGACTTGATTGACCGAGATGGGAATTCTCTTAAAAAATATCCATTTGGTTTAATCTGCTTTCTGAACGATGGTAGCATGTTAGGTAAGAAGGATAGTTTTTTGGTGAAACTTGATTCAAGTTTGAATATACTCTGGAAAACTCGCTTTGATTTTGAGCTTCACCATGAAATTACAGTAGATGATAACGGAAATATCTATGTTTTCGGGAGTCATACACATAGCTTTATGGGGTATAATATACGGTTTGATATCGTTAATATATTATCTAAAGGTGGTAAGTTGATTTATGAATGGTGCGTCTTTGACCATCTTGAAGAGTTCATCGCCATTATTTCTAAATCAGCTTGGCTTAAGCACTTGCCACTGACTTTTGAAAAATGCGAAAGCATCGAACAATATATTCGCCAAGATCCTCTTCGGTTTATAGTGCCAACTGATGCTGATTGCGACTGCAGATATGAGTTCACTCATTTCAATGCACTACAGGTGATTCCTGAAAACAAGTTGACCGTCAAAATACCAGCTTTCAAAAAAGGGAGTTTACTCATTAGCTTTCACCCATACTCGTGCTATGGCATTTTAGATACTTCCACTGATAAAATTGAATGGGTAGGATATTTACCCGAAAGGACTAGACTTCATTTTCCAAACCTTACAGCAGATGGCACTATTTTGGTTTTTCAAAACTGTACTCCACTAGGTTGGACCCCTAGGGGAGGATACGATTCTTTACAAGCCGCATTTCTAGAACAAACACCTCATGAAATACTGAAACAACAGCCAGAACCGAGATTATGGACAAGTGTTACTGAATATGACCCACTAACAAATCAAAAAGTTTGGGAGTACACGACAGATCCCAAGGAGTCTATGTGCGCCACTTCTCGAGGAAGCGCTCAGCGTTTACCAAACGGGAATACTTTGGTGGCCGCAACTACCAAGGAACAAGGAGGCAGGGCTTTTGAGTTAACACCGGACAAAAAGATAGTCTGGGAATACTCCTATCCGGAAATTGATGAGCAAGACAGTGTACCTATTGGTTTTTACAGGGTGAAATGGATTAGTAATGATTTTGCTCAAAAAATCATATCCGTGCATAGCAAATAACCAGATGAAAAATGTATCGCTTTCATTAATTTTTATCCCTGTTGCTTTTTGCTTGATTGCCTGTACAAATAACCAAACTGGTACAGCAGCACTTCCGGCAAATGGGGTTATTGTTTACGACAGTAGTAAAACTGAAGCAGGGCTTACCTTAATTGACGATGATTTGTATCAAAGTTTTCTAGTGGATATGAGCGGTAACTTAGTTAAACGGTTCCCAGTCGGTTTGGCGAACATACTTCCTAACGGAAATATAATAGGGAGATTGGATTCATACCTTCTAAAAATTGATTCCAACATGAATATTATCTGGAAGAGAGACGTAAATCTGAATATCCATCATGCTATTACAACAGATTCCACAGGATGCATTTATCTGCTTTCAAGTGACGCGCACGATTTTATGGGATTGAAAGTAAGATTCGATGTAATTAATATTTTTTCACCCGATGGCAAACTCATTTACAAGTGGTGTGTTTATGATCATTTAGGTGAATTTGTTTCTATCATATCAAAATCCACATGGCTAAAACACCTGCCAATCTCTTATGATTTAACCAAAGATGTTGAAGAATATGTTCAACAGCAGACACAAGCGTTTATTACACCAACTATCAAACACTATCCTTCCAACCCACATTTTAATTTTGAATTTACCCGTTTTACATCTATCGAGGTTCTTCAGGAAAATTCTGTTTCAAAAATAAACCCAGCATTTAAGAAGGGCAACTTGCTATTAAGTTTTAATCCTTACTCATGTTATGGTATTTTAGATACACATACCGACAGTATAGTCTGGGTAGGATATTTACCCGAAAGGTCAACACTTCATTCTCCCACTTTGACTTCCGATGGTACTATTTTGGTTTTTCAAAATAGCACTGATTCAACAGATTGGACAGTTGAAAATGAGTATGATTCTCTGCGAACTCATTTTTTTAAAAGTAATTCGTATAAAGCATTAAGCAAAAAGCCAACGGCACGATTATGGACTAGTATTACTGAATATAACCCTTTAAGTAATAGTAAGATTTGGGAATATACCGCCAAACCCAAAGAGTCTCTTCAAGCCTCAAATATGGGAAGCGCACAACGTTTATCTAACGGCAATACCCTTGTTTGTATAACAACTAAAGAGCAAGGGGGAAGAGTTTTTGAATTGACCCCCGATAAAAGAATAGCTTGGAGTTATTCCTTCCCTGAAAATACATCAAAGGAAAATTGTTCAATTAATTTTTTCAGAGCAAAGCGTATAAGCTCGAAAATGACCTACTAAAAACCAGCCCATACTTTACCACTAAGGTATAATTACATGATGGCTGAATAAACTTCTTCCTTTCTGCCGCATTGCAAAGGATGTAAGATGGCTGTGCCTACGATTTAAAAATGTTGATTTTTGGATGACTTCCTGAAATAACATCTTTTATTACTATCTCATCGGCATGAAACCAATTTTTTAATACTGTGGAATAAACCGACTTGAAATCGAATTGCATTTGCAGGTTGTCGCTGGCTGTTAATTGGTCAGGAATAACAGGATTGGTTCCAGTAATTCCAGGTTTGATATGAGATCCAAAGAACATAATCGGTTGTGAAGCACCGTGATCAGTTCCATAGGCAGCATTAGAGATTATTCTACGTCCGAATTCCGAAAAAGTCATCCCTATGACATCTTTCTCCCTTCCTATCTGGTTCATATCATCCCAAAAACAAGTAATTGCCTGCGATAGTTTTTGGAGTAAATCGGCATGTGATCCCTTTGTTGTATCCGAAGAGTCGACCTGATCAGAATGTGTATCAAATCCTTTTAAATCTACTAGATAAACGGAGGTTTGAAGTCCGCCTTTAATCAATTTGGTTACTGTCTTTAGTTGGTCTGCGAGAGGGTTTTTTCCAGTTTCCGGGTAAAGTTTAGAATGAAGAATTGAAGTGCCAAGTGCATTTTGTATTACTTTGGAATAGCGGTTGGTTTGCAACAGTATTTCACGTATACTTTTTACTTCTTCACCTGCGTAGCCGGTAGATTGGTTAGAAGGAGCATCAATTTCGGGAGCCGAAAATTCTGCGGATGGGTCTACCACTATGCTCATATCCATTGCCTTGCCTTGAAAAAGAAATGAACCTGTGTCCCCTACTTTTATTGCAGGTGGATCAGGATGTTCAGCACTTGGAAATCCTTGAGGGTAATTGTTATATCTTGTTTCTAAAAAGCGGGCCATCCATCCGGTATATAACACTTTGGAAGATTCTGCACCTGTGAGAAAAATATCGGAAGACCTAAAATGTGAGTAGTTCGGGTTTTCATATCCTACTCCCTGAACAAAGCTTAATAAGTTGTTTTCATATAAATCCTTTATACCTCCTAGTGCTGGATGTAAACCGTTAAGAGCTGAACCTTTGAGATTAAGTACTTTGTTTTCGGGAATAAATAAGTTTGGACGGGCTTGTATAATATTCTTGTAATTATCTAAAGGTATTAGTGTGTTCAATCCGTCATTCCCTCCCACTAACTGAATGAGAACCAAGATTCGGTTTTGAGAAACTGTTTTTGAATTACACGAAGCAAGCGTATTCAAAAACGGATACAAAGCCGATGCAATAGCCGAATTTCTAATAAATAACTTTCTGTTCATATACCCTATATCATTTGATATTCCGGTAAGCTCATCATCTTTTTAAAAAACATTCGTAGCCTTTCCTCCGCTACTTCTCTTGCCGCAGCATCTTCTGCATCAGCTGTGAATTTATTCCACACTGCTTTCCAGCTATCTGTCTGATTACCGGAAAGAAGTTGCTTTAATTTGCTTTTAGAATCCTCACTGATTTTGACGGCACAAATAAGTTCAGCGCAGTCTTCAATAAAAGTATCTGTGTCCTCTGCATTTTTAAACTGACGCACAAAAGGCGGAAAATCAAATCTAATGTAGGGTCCATTAAAAATTAGTCCTTCGGAAGTACATAGTCCGTTCAAAATTTTTGTCCGGAGACCTAAGCTTGCCGAGTTAACCCACCACTGATGAAATTTGGGTGCCTGGTAATACGCTGCCCAACCTGCTACAGATGGAGGGTTACCAATATCCATAGATAAATCAGCTGTATAGAAATAAAACTGCAACCATGGCACATGATCCCTTTTCAGGTTGGAAGAAGTAATTACATCAAACTGCTGTATGGCTCCAATAAAAAAATCAACAGGGCTTTTTACAATACACCCTTTGAAAACAGAATCGAAAAAATGCTGGCTGCTCAAAAGTGTTTTAAGCACCGGGGCAATTTCAAAATTTTCTGCAATAAAAATCCGGGATAGAGGTTCAATAATTTTAGTTTCAATAGTTTCATCTATTCGATCTGAAACAAACCAACGGTACAAATTGCGACACACAAACTTTGCTGTTTCTGTTTTTTTAAAAATCAAATCAATCAACTCATCCGTTTCGGTGATGCCTTCAGCTCCTGTTCTTCCTTTAATAGTATGGTTGTCGAAAAAAGAAGAAAACTGTTTGTCATCAGGATCGTGTAATTCAGGATGAAATTGAGCCTGAATTTTTTCTTTATCATCTTTCCAGCCACACAAAACACGGGCTGCAGCTTTCACATCTTCCTCCGTATAATTTTCTTTGTTTTCTTTCCCGATAGTAAATAGTTCAAGCAATTCGCGGCTGAAATTTTCATTGGGTTCATCTTTGCTATTGGTGTTTCCATTCAGGTAAACAAGCATGGCAACGTTGGTAGTCCCTTCGCGGATTAGCTTTTTATAATTGCCCAATGAATGGCTGCGAAGCATGGCTATATACCGATAAGAGTAACGACTATCTTTCACGATATCCATTTCTGTCACAAAATGATTATGCCAGAACAAGGTCAACTTTTCTGTAAGCGAGTAATCGCGGTTAATTATTTCTCCCAACCACCAGCTTTTGAGCATTAGTCCTCTTCGGTTTTCTATCAAATCATTTTCATAGGGGGCATTCACCCATACTTTTCCTTTAGGTACTAAAGGGTCTTCTACGTCTGAATCTTCCTGTATCGGCAAACTAGGTGGCGGTGATTGCCGTAGAAGAACATGGATACACTGCTCCAGAGTTTTGTCTCTAAAAAACGAAATCTCTTTGTGGCCTATGCCAAACAGGCAGCGCCTCAGAAGATGCAGCAGATGTTCTGTTTTCCATTCTTCTTTGAAAGGAGCTAAACTATAGGAAGAAACCACAGGCATGGAAAGAGAGTAAAATTTGTTTGAATACGAATTTCAAAATTATCAAGAATTTGCGCTTTAGGTAAGTATGTAGATCAAATTTTTCCTGACCCTTTCTTCAGGATTTAAAAATTTCTATTTCGGGGAACTTTCCGGGTATCACGTTGCTTATCACCTCATTCGAAGCTCCATACCATTGTTTTAAAACCGATGCATAAATGGCCCGGTAATCATATTGCAAAGCAAGGTTATCGTTTACCGTTATTTTTTCGGGAATAACCGGATTGGTTCCGATAATGCCATGTTTTACTTTTGAACCAAAAAACAAGATAGGTTGCGATGAACCGTGGTCGGTGCCAAAGCTGGCATTGGACATAATGCGCCTGCCAAATTCCGAAAAAGTCATGCCTGCCACTTCGTTTTCTTTGCCCATGCACTGTATATCATCCCAAAAACAGGTAATTGCCTGCGATAATTTACTCAGCAAATTGGCGTGTACCCCTTTCGTGGTGTTGTCCGATTCTACCTGGGTATTGTGGGTGTCAAAACCTTTTAAATCTACCAGATAAACAGAGGTTTGCAAGCCCCCGTTAATCAGTTGGGCCACCCTTTTAAGTTGATCTGCCAGGGGGTTATTGCCCGGCTCGGGGTATAGTTTTGAATGATTAAAGGGAATGGCAAGTGCTTCTTTCATTACCTTCGAATACTTCTGCGCCTGCAATAACATTTCGCGAATGCTCTTGGTTTCTCTGCCGGCCATACCCATTAACTCGCTGGACGATGCCTCTACCTCCTGAGTTTCGAAACCTCCAGCCGGGTCAATCACAATACTCATATCCATTTCGTTACCCTGAAAAAGATAGGTGCCGGTATCGCCAATTTTAATAGCTGGCGGTTCCGGATGTTCGCTGTTAGGAAACCCCGTGGGGTAACCGTTGTAGCGGGTTTGCAGGTATCGTGCCGACCAGCCGGTATTTAATACCGTAGCGGAATCGGAGCCCGTAAGCCATATATCGGAAGAGCGGAAATGCGAATAGCTGGGGTTGTGGTAACCTACACCCTGCACAAATGAAATCAGTTTATCATCATACATATCTTTAATGCCCTCCAGAGCCGGGTGAAGAGCGGTTTGAGAAACACCTTTCATACGCAGCACTTTGTTTTCGGGTATCAGCAGGTTAGGGCGGGATGCTGCCAGCAGCTGATAATTATCAAGCGGAATAAGCGTATTCAATCCGTCATTACCACCATCCAGCTGAATGATGACAAAGATGCGGTTGCCGGTTTGCCTGGTATTACACGCCTGAAGGGCATCCAATACAAAGGGAAAGAGTGCGGCTATGCCTGCGTTTTTGATAAATTTTTTCCTGTTCATAGTCTATGTCATTTGGTATTCGGGCATATTGATAATCTTTTTGAAAAACGCTTCGAGTCTGTTTTCTACTTCTGTGATAAGTGCAGCATCTTTCGGGTGTGCATTCAGCTTGTTCCAGGTTTCAGCCCAAAGGTTTTTACTCATCTCATTGCCTTGCAATATGTTTTCAAGCTTATCCTTAGCGGCTTCCGTTATTTCTACAGCACACATTAATTTCAGGCATTCATTTACCAGCAGTGCTGCATTGGCGGAATTATTAAACCGCCTTACAAACTTTATGAGGTCAATTTTTACACGAGGGCCGTTGCAGTTCATTCCTTCGGAGGAAGTTAAATCATCAATAAGTCGCATCCGAAAACTGAGGGTATAGGTATTAATCCACCATTGATGGTATTTGGGAGCCTGGTAAAAAGCGGGCCAGCCTGCCACATTGGGTGGGTCGCCTATCATCATGCCTAAGCCGCCCAGGTTAAAATTATAATGTATCCAGCACAGGTGGCTGTCCGATGCCATTGGCGGCATAGCCAGCTCAAACTGCTTGCTGGCACCAATAAAAAAATCAACCGGGCTTTTGACAATGCACCCGCGAAAGGCAGCATCGAAAAAATGTTCGCTCCTTAGCAGGGCACGCAGTACCGGTTTTATTTCGAAGTTATTTTGAATAAACACGCGCGCTAGCGGTTCAATAATTTCTGTTTCGGCTTTTTTATCAATGTGCGGTGACACAAACCAGCGGTATAAATTGCGGCACACGAACTGCGCAGTTTCTTCTTTACTGAATATTAAATCCATCAGCTCATCCGTTTCTTCAGCGCCCGCCTTGCCTTCTTTCCCATGGATAATATGATGACCGAAAAAGGAGGAGAATTTCTTATCAGCCGTATCGT
>CAMBIM010000106.1 GCA_945867505.1 Chitinophaga pinensis | reverse complement strand
GCACACCGCGTTCAATATGCGTGGTTTCGCGGATAATAGTAAACGCATCGTTCACATTATTGGCGCGGAAGAACACCCAAGCCAACATTACCAATGCCATGGTAAACGCCCATTCAAAACCAATAATTAAAAAACTGATGGGTTTTAGTTTGCTCTTAACAGTTTGTTGTATGCCTGCTGTTAAATGCCCGAACACCTGATACGTTCCGTGCAAGCCGCCCCAAATAACAAACGTCCAGTTGGCACCATGCCACAAGCCGCTGACTAAAAAAACGGCCAGCAAATTAAAATACCATCGCGGTTTGCTTACGCGGTTGCCGCCAATGCTGATGTAGAAATAATCTCGAAACCAGGTGGAGAGCGAAATATGCCAGCGTGTCCAGAATTCTTTAATAGAAGTGGAGATGTAAGGCAAATTAAAATTCACCATTAACTCAATACCCATAATGCGCGAGGCACCGAGGGCAATATCGGAGTATCCGGAAAAATCGCAGTAAATCTGAAACGTAAAAAACAGGATAGACCAAATGACCGGCATACCGTGGTAATTGTTCGGGTCGTTGAACACTACATCTACAAACATGGCGAGGCGGTCCGCTACCACCATCTTTTTAAACAACCCCCAAAGCATTTGCTTTAGTCCGGAAATAGTGCGGTCGTAACTAAAATTATGCTCCTCATAAAACTGATGCAACATGTTTTGCGGGCGCTCAATAGGCCCCGCCACCAATTGCGGATAATACATTACGTAAAGTGCGTAGGTGATAAACTTGCGCTCCGCCTTTTGGTTGCCGCGATACACCTCAATGGTATAGCTCATGGCCTGAAACTTGTGGAAACTTAACCCAATAGGCAGTAGAATTTGCAGGTAAGGAATAGGATTATCTACCCCAAAACTATTGAGCATCCCCTCAATGTTTCCGTTTATAAAGTTGTAGTATTTAAAAATAGCGAGCACTGAAAGATTAGCTACAATGCTCCAACTCAAATAAAGTTTTCGTTTAGGCCCCGAAGCATTTTCAATTAAAATACCCGCGTAGTAATCTACAATAATAGTAGCAAACAGAATGAGAATATAAACCGGCTTAAAAAACATGTAAAAGAAACAGCTTGCCGCCAACAGCATTAGTATTCTGCGGTTATAGGGGAGCAAAAAATACAGGATGGTTACTACCGGAAAAAAAACGAGAAAGGGTAACGAGTTAAATAGCAAGCGTGATTGTTTTTAAGCGCGATAAATCTAACCGAAGATTTTAGAATTTAGTTATTGCGGGATGGCGAACCTTCTTATTGCTGATTATGGCTGTCGGGAAACTATAAGCGGGTTTCCCCATAAACAGAATACCTTCACCAAGCTTGCCTGAGCTAATTGAGTTTTGGCCTTCAGTTAGCAACACACCAAACATGCCATTTAAAAACCCCTTTAAAAATCCCAAATTCAGGCGCGCGGCTTTAGTTATTGGCATTGTCGTGGTCATCTTTTTCGGAATACTGCTGGTGGTTCTTTCTCCGCTGGCTAAATACCTCATTCAAAAATATGATGAGAAAATACTGGGGCGTACTATTGAATTAAGTTGGGTATATGTTAACCCATTTACGGGCTACGTGTATTTGAAAAACGTACGGGTTTACGAACAAAATTCCGATAGCCTCTTTTTTAAGGCCGATGGCATAAGTGCAGATTTAAGCATGTTTAAGCTGCTGAAAAAAACCTACGAAATAAGCTCCGTAACCGTTTACAAACCGTGGGGTCATATTGTTTTAAAGGCCGATAAGCGCATTAACTTTAAGGATATTATCGACCACTTTCGACCTAAGGAAGGAACTATTGTGGTGAACAAAAAGCGAGTGCGCTTTAGCATACTTGACTGTAACCTTAAAGAAGGCGTGTTTCAATACGATGATGTAATCACACCGGTTACTTATTACATCAAGCATTTCAACTTGCATAGCCCGGGCAAGTGGTGGGACAGGGATACCATGCTTTTTAACGTCAATTTTGAATCGGGTGCAACCAAAGGCACAGTAAAAGGAAACCTTACTATCAATTTTAAAACGCAGGATTACCGCTTTGGCGCGGTGGTAGATACTTTCGACCTTATTCCTATAAGCCAGTATATGCGGGTGCTAAGCAACTATGGCGATTTTGGCGGAATACTTAATACCAAGCTGGATGGCTCTGGAAATTTTAAACAAAAGTTCTTTAGAAGTAGCGGCCTTATTACCATCAACGTATTCCAGTTCGGCCCTTCTATTTATGAAGATTATGGCTCGTTTCAACGGCTGGTGCTGAACATTATTAATGCTGACCCGGAGCATAAAAAATACGTGATAGATTCTATTATGATTGACCGGCCCTATTTCTGGTACGAGAAATACGACTCGCTCGATAACCTTTCTCTTATGTTCGGAAAGGTGGGTAGTAAGCCGGGCATACACTCCGATGCGCAGTTTAACCTGATACTTAAAATTGCCGAATACCTGCAGGAACTCATTAAGAACTTCGCTAAAAGCGATTATACCATAAACAAGTTCACGCTTTATAAAGGCAATGTTGTTTTCACTGATTTCAGTCCTTACGAAAAGTTTACCGTAGATGCCATGCCGCTGCATATACGCGCAGATTCTATTGGTAAAAAAATGCCCGCATAAAGCTGGTTACTACTGCCCAGGTAAGGCCTTACGGAAACATACATATAAACGTAAGCCTGGACCCTAAAGACTTTGGCAACTTCGATATAGATTATGGCATACATAAAGTACCGGTAAGCCTGTTCATTCCGTACCTGCTTACCTACACATCTTTTCCTTTGAACCGGGGAACGCTGGAGCTAAATGGCAACTGGCATGTGGCAGATAGTATGATAACCAGCAACAACCACCTGCTTATTATTGACCCTCGGGTAGGAAAGAAAATGAAACGGCACGATACTAAATGGATACCCATGCCCCTTATTATGAGCCTGGCCCGGGAAGCTGGGGAAGTAATAGATTACGAGATACCGGTGCGGGGAAATTTAAGAAACCCGGAGTTTAAATTTAAGCATGTAATACTTGATATAGTGCGCAACATTTTTGTAAAGCCACAGCTAACCCCTTACCTAATGCGGGTAAAACATGTAGAGAATACTGTAGAGAAAATGCTTGCGCTGGATTGGGAGGCGCGGCAGGTAGCGTTTAGCCCGGTGGAAGAGAATTTTGTGCATTCCATCGCTAAGTTCCTGAAGCATAACCCCGGCTATACCATCAAAGTATTACCGCAGGTGTATGCCGAAAAGGAGAAAGAGCATATTGCCTTTTTTGAAGCCAAGAAAAAGTATTTCCTCGCCACTGCCGGGCGTGGCCGTAAAATGAATGAGGACGATTCGCTGGACATAGAGCAGCTATCGGTAAAGGATGAGGCATTTGTGTGCTACCTGAATAAATTGGCAGGCGATTCTATGATGTTTTCTACCCTGCAAAAGTGCCGGTTTGCGGTGGGCGACCCTTTGGTAGAAATGCACCTTACGCAGCTGACCGAAAGAAGAAGAAAAGTTTTTTTAGAACGATTTGCCAAAACAGGAACAACCGACCAAATAAAATTTGCCGCAGCCCAAACGGGTGTGCCGTTCAACGGCTTCTCGCGCTATAAAATAGATTACAACGGCAACGTGCCCCCTCAATTACAAAAGGCTTATGAAGAACTGGAGCAAACCAACAAGCAGATACCCCGGAAAAAACATAAGGGCAAGCGTTGGCTGCCTAAGGTAAAGGGCATGGCGCGGAAGGAGTAAGGTATTGGGGTGGTTTTAGACTATCCAGGTTTTTAAAACCAGGATAGTCTTTAAGCATGATGCTCATCAATACTTTCAAACTTTACTGCACCGTAGGGGCTTGGTTTTTAGTATTGGTTGCTATGGTTTGTTGGATTAACTTCTTTATTCAAACCTAAAAAAATCCCATAAAAATCCTCCAAACTGACCCCAAACCCTAATTTGCGCCTCCTCCTAGGCGGCTCGCGCCAACTCAGTAATCATTTGCGCCTCCTCCAACGCGTCTTGCGCCCACTCGGTAACCATTCGCACCTTCTACAAAGTGGCTCGCGTCCTCTTGGTTTCCATTCGCGCCTCCTCCAACATGACTCGCGTCCAATTGGTATTCATTCGCGCCTACTACAAAATAATACGCGCCCTCTCGGTAGCCATTCGCGCCTTCTCCAAATCGGCTTATACCTTCTTGGCAATCGTTCGCGCCTCCTTTGAAGTGGCTCGCGCCTTTTTGGAAATGGTTCGCGTATTGTCTAAAGCAATACTAGGTTTTTACAAAACAGCAAATCTTGGCAGCACTTTTGCAAGCACACTTCCAAGTTTATTCCAAAATCAAAATAATATCTATTTTTCCATCCTAAAACAAAACGTAATGAAACTAAAAAACATCGCTCTACTACTGTGCACCGTACTATTTATGGGTGCCAATGCTCAACTTACCGTTAACGGTATTGTATTACCTGCCGGTATTAAAGCCGGAACCACCGACCTGGTTTTAAATGGCGGAGGTATCAGAAAGAAACTCTTCTTTAAAGTATACACCGGTGGCTTATACGTTACTGCCAAAACCAAAAACGCGGCAGATGTGGTAAATGCCGATAAGGCAACAGGTTTCCGCCTCACTATTACCTCGGGCGTAATTAACAGCAGCAACTTCAGCGAGGCTATTGAAGAAGGTTTTGGAAAATCTATGAAAGGCAACACCGCTCCGCTAAAAGCAAAAATTGATGCGCTGATAGCAACCTTTAAAAGCGAAGAAATTAAAGAAGGCGATATGTTCGAACTGGTATACGTGCCGGGCGAAGGCGTAAAGGCTTCTAAAAACGGCAAGTTAAAAGCAACCATTGCCGGTCTTGATTTTAAGAAAGCCCTGTTCGGCATTTGGATAGGCGAAGACCCTGTAGATGCTGATTTGAAAACAGGTTTATTGGGAGGGTAATTTCTCTGTTAAACTATATTATACAAAAGGTCTGTGCTTGCACAGACCTTTTGCGTTTTCTGTCTTTGGCTTTTCAAGTCCCCTTTAGGGGATTTAGGGGTTCTAAAAATACTTCACATACCTCGGGCTTACTACCTTGCCCCTTTGGAAGTTGAAGTCGAAACCGAGCATTACCTCATGCGAGCCGCTGGTGTATTGGCGGAGTGGAGAAACCGCAAGGTCATACGCATAACCCACGCGCAGTTGCTTAGTAATGTTTACAGCCGCCATAAAGTTGTAGCTGTCGTTTAGCCGGTAAGCCGCGCCCAGCCAAAGGCGGTCAACAAAAATAAACGTAGCGTTAAAGTCGAACGTAACAGGCGCGTGAACCGGCACATACTTAAACAACACCGAAGGCATAAACTTTACCTTCTTTCCCAAACTAAAAACATAACCACCGGTAACCAGCAAATGATAATACTGCCGAGCAATATCAGGCGAGGTTTCAAACACGGAATTTTTTCCATTCAACCTATTTAGCAGCATATGCGGCAGCGATGCCCCTACAAAAAATTTATCGGAATAGATATAAATACCGAAACCGAAGTTAGGCAGCCATCGGTTTTGGTTGTTGCCCGAAAAGTTAGGGTCGTTGGCTTGTGTGGTAGCTACGCTGTTAAAGTCAGCGCGGTAATTGGCAACGCCTGCCGATAAACCAATAGCCAGTTTCACCTTTTTCTTTTTACCAATAGGAATACGGTAAGCAAAACTGGCGTTTATTGAATTGTTTTTGGTAACGCCAATTTGGTCGTAGCTGTAAATCAATCCCAAACCAATGCGGTTATTCTTTATAGGAGAATGTAACGCCACCGAAGTACTTTGTGGCGCACCCGGCATCTTCACCCATTGGTTACGGTAAATGGCACTGGCACTTAATACTTCGTGACTACCGGCATAAGCGGGGTTTATATAAAGCCCGTTGAAACGATACATGCTGTACTGGGCATCCTGCTGCGCACTAACCGAAGTAAGCAACAAGTGGTGAATGGCGAGTAGTAAAGAGAGGCGGAGTAAATGTTTGTGCATGTAATGTTTCGAAACAAAGATAATTACTGGTTTGTATTTCCTGCATATTGCTGCCGTCAACTGTTGCGTGCTACTCGTCATTCACCACTCGCTACTTTTCCTATTTTCGCGCCCGCTATGGCAACCACAGACGAAATAAACAGACGAAGAACTTTTGGTATTATCTCTCACCCCGATGCCGGTAAAACCACATTGACCGAAAAGCTTTTGCTTTTTGGTGGGGCCATTCAGGTAGCAGGTGCCGTAAAGAGCAACAAGATAAAGAAGACCGCTACCTCTGACTTTATGGAGATTGAAAAGCAAAGGGGAATCTCGGTAGCTACTTCGGTAATGAGTTTTGAATATAAAGGCAAGCTCGTGAACATTCTGGATACGCCCGGCCACAAAGATTTTGCGGAAGATACTTACCGCACGCTAACTGCTGTTGACTCGGTAATTATGGTAGTAGATTCAGTAAAAGGAGTGGAGGCGCAAACGCGCAGATTGATGGAAGTTTGCGCTATGCGCAAAACACCGGTAATTGTTTTCATCAACAAAATGGATAGAGAAGGGCGCGATGCGTTTGACTTGCTGGATGAAATTGAAAAGGAGTTAAAGATAAGAGTGCGTCCGCTATCGTGGCCAATTAATAGAGGAAGTTTGTTCAAGGGCGTTTACAATCTGCACAAAAAGTATTTGAACCTGTTTAAAGCCAGCACTACCAAAGTGGCTGACGAACTTTTACAAATAACCGACTTGAACGATGCAGAGTTAGATAAATTAGTAGGAGACAAGGATGCCGCGCAACTGCGGGAAGATGCCGAAACGCTGGAGATTGTTTACGATAATTTTGATGTAGAAGAATATTTGAAAGGAAACCTGGCACCGGTGTTCTTTGGTAGTGCGGTCAACAACTTTGGGGTGCAGGAGTTGCTGGAAACTTTCTTAGAAATTTCGCCAACTCCGCGCGGAAGAGAGACGGACACCCGCTTTGTAGAGCCGGAAGAAAAGAAGATGACCGGCTTTATCTTTAAGATTCACGCCAACCTGGACCCTAAGCACCGCGATAGAATTGCATTTATGCGCATCATCAGCGGAAAGTTTCAGCGCCATACCTATTACCATCATGTGCGGTTGGAAAAGAATTTCCGTTTCAGCACACCGGTAACTTTTATGGCGCAGGAAAAAAGTATTGTAGATGAAGCCTATCCGGGTGATGTGGTGGGATTGTATGACACCGGTAACTTTAAAATTGGCGATGTAATGACAGAAGGCGAAGACTTCCGCATTAAAGGTATTCCGAGTTTCTCGCCAGAAATTTTCAAAGAGTTGGTGAACACCGACCCTATGAAATCTAAGCAATTAGAAAAAGGAATTACACAGTTAACTGATGAAGGAGTAGCGCAGTTGTTTACTCAACAACCCGGCAACCGCAGATTTGTTGGCGCAGTGGGCGAACTTCAGTTTGAGGTAATTCAATACCGTTTGCTGCACGAGTATGGGGCAAGTTGCCGTTTTGAGCCTATCAATATGACCCGCGCTTGCTGGATTCGTTCTGCCGATGAACAAAAGCTGGAAGAATTTATCCGCTTTAAGCACTCCAACGTAATGCGCGATAAAGATGACCACCTAGTTTACCTTGCCCCAAGCGATTGGTTCCTTAAAATGGAACGCGAAAACAATCCCGATATTGAGTTCCACTTTAACTCTGAATTTAAAACAGAGGCGGTAGAGTATTGATTCATTGTTAGTGTATAAAAAAAGAAGCCAACGCTTTAAGCGTTGGCTTCTTTTTTTATACAAGATGAAATTTTAAATGGAATTAAAACGCAAAGCTGACAGCCAAACTCGGCAGCACCGGCAACTGGTTTACGCGCTTAAAACTAACACGGTCGAAGTAGAAAATGTTCTGGCGGTTATAAACGTTACTCACGCTTAAGTTGATTTCAATCTTCAACTTATCTTTAATATCAAATATTTTTTTAATGCCCATGTCTAAGCGGTGGTAGTAAGGCAAACGTCCGCCATTTATCTTGCTGTCGTACACTATTCCTAAGTTTCCGTTGTTACTGGGTATGTTGGTGCCAATGCCGTTATCAAACGGATTGTTTTCATAAAAGCCCTGTGTTTTGGTAAAAGGGAAACCGCTACCCATATTCCAGCGAGCACTTACTTCCCAACTGCGCTTTTTGCCAAAGGCATAAGTGGCAATTAAGTTCACGTTGTGTCTGCGGTCAAAGTGCGGAGGGTAAACCTGCTGTCCATCGTTACGGTGAGTGTAACCCAAGGAATAAGTAGCATAAATAAACGCGCCTTTGTGTTGCCATTTAGCCAAGATGTCTAAGCCATAAGCATCGCCCTTTTCTAACAAGAAATCAGGGTCATCGTTAAACTGCTTAAAGCGGTTAATGTTGAACAAATGCCAGAAGTATTTGTAGTAAGGTTCAATGTTGATGGTTACGTTTTTAGGTAGGTCTAACTCTACGCCAAAAATAACATGAGCCGAACGTTGAAAGTTGCGGATTTTAGAATAGGTTTTGCCAGATGCATCTTGTGCCTCTTCCTCTGGCCCTGTCAAGAAACCGGTAAATAGGTTAACCACATCGCGGTCGCTTTTGGTGCTGATGAAGTTTTGCGAATACAAACCGGTAGCCATTTTAATGCGCACCATATCGGTAATGTTATACTTCATACTCAAGCGTGGCTCGGGAGATACACCTTGTATGTTTCCATAATACTGAAAACGCGCACCGGCTTCTATCACAAACTTTTTGATGTATTTGTGGAGCATGACATAAGCACTTAAATCGGTAGTGTTTTGGTTTTGGTTTACTTTCTTACCAAACTGGTTAGTAAAGTCAAGCACC
>CAMBIM010000105.1 GCA_945867505.1 Chitinophaga pinensis | reverse complement strand
AAAGCCCAATAGTATTTCTTCATTGCGAGCGAAGGCTTCCGAAGCGAAGCAATCCCCTAAATTTAATGCCTAACTGATTGACTCCCTCAATTCAGTATGTAATTCCATTTTTATTTCAGTTTGTTTAGTTGCTGGAACATATGATGTATGAACGTTACTTTAAGTATCGTTTTTTACAATAGGAATTTATTAGCATGTTTATGTAACATTTCGTTCAATATTTTGTAAAACAACAAGGTCAGCTTTGTTCAAATAATTACCCTATGGCAAAATTTTACGATGGCAGTTCGGAGTTAACACTCACCAATCAATCAAACGAATACGCTCAGAAAGTAGAGGCTAACGAAATGAACCCTGTTAAAGCGGTTTATCTTGCTTTGTTGAATCTTGGTGCTGATAAAGTGGTTGAAAGAAGTCAGAAGAAATACATCCGCATCACCAATTTTGTGGCCGGAATTACTTTTTTAGGAACGCTGGTGTATCCTACCTTTGCCATTGCTTGGGATAAATGGTATTGGTTGTATGCCATGCTTTCGCTAAGTGCTACTTGTTTAGGCGTTTTGGCGCTTAATAGTTTTGGCAGGACTACGGCATCGCGGGTTACCTATATACTGGGTTTTAACCTGCTAATTTTCATCAATTCGTTATTTGTTGGACCCAATGTGCTTGGCAATAACTATCTTTTCATTTCCCTTATTCTTCCTTTTTTGGTTTTTGATGTAAAGAAGGTTTGGTTTATAGGCATGGGAATTATTCTTCCATTAGCATTGATTTACGCTTTAGATTTTGCCGCGCCTTATTTTACCGGTTATAATCTTGAGCCGGATCAGCAGCAACTTCTACAAAGGTTAGGTGTGGGTTTACAGTGTGCGTTTTTGCTTTTATCGGTTTACCAGTTTGTGTATTACAACAACAAGACCGAGAAGCAATTAGAAAATTCTAACGGACAAATGATGTTGCAGACGAGCGAGCTAAGACGTTCAAATTCTGATTTAGAACAATTCGCCTACATTATTTCACACGATTTAAAAGCACCAGTGCGCAATATTTCCGGCTTTATGAGTTTGCTGGTAAGTAAATACGGCAGCACCATGAACCCCGAAGCCCGCGAGTTTGTAGATTACTCGCAAAGCGGGGCTAAACGTTTAGAGCGTTTGATTGATGATGTGCTGGCATATTGTCGTATAGGAACTAATCTTCCAAAACCAATTCCGGTAAACTTGAACGATGTAGTAAGCATTATTCGGTTCGAGTTGCGCGATAAATTGAATTCGAGCAATGCAAAAATCAATATCAATAAAGAGTTGCCAATCATCAACAACGTGCATTCATCATTGATGTATCACGTATTTCAAAATTTAATAAGCAACGGATTGAAGTTTAATCAGAAAGAAACCCCGGAAATAAATATCAACTACACTAACTCGCTTAACTATTATACCTTCTCGGTATCGGATAACGGTATCGGAATTTCGAAAGAATATTCAACTACCATCTTCCAAATGTTTAAGCGTTTGCATAACGAAACTGATTATGATGGAACAGGAATTGGTCTCGCCATCTGCAAAAAAATTGTAGAATACTATCATGGAGAAGTTTGGTTTGATAGTGTTGAAGGCGAGGGAACTACTTTCCATTTTACCATTCGTAAGTTCTGATTTAGAAAAGTAAAAGCAATACGCCCTTTCAAATTTGAAAGGGCGTTTTGCTTTTACTGCTGCTGCCTACTGCTGCTTTTTCTGTCTTGTTAATACCACTTCTTACTGCTAATGCCTACTGCCGCTTTCCCTTCCTTGCTACTTACACCCATTTATTTATTTTCACGCCTCATTCAAAAAATCAATCTACACATGCCTTATTTATTTACATCCGAGTCAGTTTCCGAAGGTCACCCAGATAAAGTTGCCGATCAGATTTCAGATGCACTTATTGATAACTTTTTAGCATACGACCCGCAGAGTAAAGTTGCCTGCGAAACATTGGTTACTACAGGTTTGGTAGTACTTGCTGGAGAAGTAAAATCCAAAGCATATCTTGATGTGCAGGACATAGCACGAAAAGTAATTGAGCAAATCGGATATACCAAGGCTGAATATATGTTTGAAGCAAATAGCTGCGGAATTCTTTCAGCTATTCATGAGCAGTCTGCGGATATCAATCAGGGAGTTGACAGAAAAGTGAAGGCGTTGAGTTTTGAAGCAAAAGCAAACGCGCAAGGAGCCGGTGACCAGGGAATGATGTTTGGTTACGCTACACGCGAAACGGACAACTACATGCCTTTGGCACTTGATATTGCACATAAAATTTTGCAGGAACTTTCTAAGACTCGCAGAGTTGGAAAAGAGTTGAAATATCTTCGCCCTGATGCCAAGAGCCAAGTGACTATTGAGTATGATGATAACAACCAACCGGTGAGAATTGACACCATTGTCGTTTCTACACAGCATGATGATTTTGCAAAGGAAAAAGAAATGTTGGCTACTATTAAGAAGGAGATTGTAGACATTATTATTCCGCGCGTGAAGAAGCAATTGAAGCCATCTATTCAGAAGTTGTTCAATGATAAAATTACTTACCACATTAACCCTACCGGTAAGTTTGTAATTGGCGGTCCACACGGAGATTCAGGCCTAACCGGAAGAAAGATAATTGTAGATACGTACGGAGGAAAAGGAGCACACGGAGGTGGTGCATTCAGCGGAAAAGACCCAAGGCAAGTTGACCGTTCAGCGGCTTATGCTACACGCCATATTGCTAAAAATCTTGTAGCTGCCGGTTTGTGCGATGAAGTTTTGGTGCAGGTTTCTTACGCCATTGGTGTAGCAAAACCTTGCGGATTTTTTGTGAACACTTACGGTACAGCCAAAGTAAACTTGACTGACGGACAGATAGCTAAAATTGTAGAGAAGATTTTTGATTTACGCCCTTATGCCATTGAGCAAAGATTGAAATTGAGAAATCCGATTTATTCTGAAACTGCTTCTTATGGTCACATGGGTCGCGAACCAAAGACGGTGACTAAGGTGTTTAACAAAGGAAAAGACAACGCGAAAAAAGTAACAGTAGAATTATTTACCTGGGAGAAGTTAGATTACGTAAAGCAGGTTAAAGACGCTTTCAAACTGAAGTAACCCAAACTTAAATCATAAAAAATGCGACTTAACTGTCGCATTTTTTATTTCATCTTTACTGAAGTGAAACTACAGCTAAACTATTTTATTCTTTTCCTGCTTGTAGTTGCGTTGCTTCCGTATTTCGTTATTTGTTTTTATGCTCTGCCATTTGCCGATGATTTTTGTTTTGGCTGGACGGCATCTGAAAATATTTCTTTCCTGCAAAAATTTCTGAATCAGTATTTGTATTGGAACGGTAGATATACTGCTGATGCGCTGGTGAATCTGAACCCGCTTGTTACCGAAAAAATTATCAATTACCAATTAGCAGTTTTTATTTCGTTGGCGGCAACTCCGGTCGTTATTTATTTTTTCATTAAAGAAGTTGGAATCGCTTTTCAATGTTCGATGGTCAATAGTCAATGGTTAATGATTTCAATGCTCATTACTCTTGTCTACTTAAACTATCAACCCAACATTACGGAAGGCATTTACTGGTTTATCGGCATTTCTAATTATCATTTGTGCAATCTGCTTTTTCTTGTTCAAATCACTTTATTATTGAAATCGTTTTCAGTAGAAGGATTAAGCAAAATCCTACTTCAGGCGTTATCTCTTCTGCTTCTAATTGTTTCTATTGGTTTTAATGAGATAGGAGCCATGCTGATTCCTGCTTTGTATTTGTGTTTAGCTGTAGTTAATCGTCAATCGTCAATGGTCAATCGTCAAGTATTGGTTGTATTTACTTTGGTTGCATTCTTCGCCTCGGGCTTTGTGTTCTTTTCTCCTGGAAATTTTGTTCGTACGCAAGAATTTGAAAACAGGTATGATTTACTTCATTCGCTTTTGTATTCATTGGCACAAACCGCTCGGTTTATTGCGGAATGGATTCTGAATGTTCCGTTTGTCCTATTGAGTTTATTGGTGCTTGCTAATACAGACAAAGTAAGAAGCAAAACTACTATTGATTACAAATTGCTGGTTGTAGCTATGTTGTTTGTTGTTTTCATTGGTTCGTTTCTTCCATATTTTGCAACTGGTGTATTAGGACAGCATCGTACTATCAATTTTGTTTTTTTCTTTTTTATTCTATTGTGGGTTCTGGTGCTGCTTTCTGTTTCTGAAAAATCTCTTCTTTATAAAAACTTAGAACGGGTTAAGAATGAAATGGTAATTGTTGGATTGCTTTTGGTAAGTATTTTATTGATGGCAATAACAGGCAATGGAATAAAAATCATTGCAGATTTCAAGCAAGGCAATTTCAAAAAATATGAAATTGCTTTTGTAGAAAGAGAAAAAGAAATTCTTAAAAACCCTGCTGAGCCAATTAAGAAGTTGAGTGTAATTCCAAATACATTTCAAATAGTTGATGTGCGCGAAGATTCAACCTGGTGGGTAGATAAGTGTATGAAGAAGTATTATTTCCCTCTGCCGTAAATAACTGTAAGCACGGTATAAACCATAATCTTGAAGTCAAGTGTAATGCTCATGTTCTCGATGTAGATGATGTCGTATTTTAAACGCTTTACCATTTCATCTACAGTTGAAGCGTAGCCATATTTTACCATACCCAGCGATGTAATGCCGGGTTGCACTTTAAACACATGGCGATAGTGCGGAGCAAGTTTGGTGATGCGGTCGGCAAAGTATCTGCGCTCGGCACGCGGACCAACAATGCTCATTTCGCCTTTCAATACGTTTAGAAATTGAGGTAACTCGTCAATGCGGTACTTGCGGATAGTTTTGCCTATACTGGTAATGCGGTCGTCATTTGCCTGGGTAAGTTGGGGGCCGCTGCTTTCGGCATCCATCTTCATGGACCGGAATTTATAGATATGAAAAGTAGTTCCGTATTGCCCGAGCCTTTCCTGCAAATAAAAAACAGGTCCCCCATCAATCATCTTAATTCTAATAGCCACAAAAATGGTAAGCGGTAGCGTGATAAGCACAGCAAAGAAAGAAGCAATAACATCGAACCAACGCTTGGTGATACGTTCCCATTCGTTTAGAAGGAGCGGAGGAATCTCGATAAAGGCTTCTCCAATGGTGTGGTTCATTCGCACGGTTCCCGAAAGAATATCATACATATCGGGGATGATGCGGATGGTTACATTCTTATCTGCTAGGCGAATCAGAATATCATTGAGTTGATGATGTTCGGATGATTCAATTGCGATGATCACTTCTTCAATTTCATCATTGCTATCTATCACTTTTTCTAAATCGGTAAGCTTGCCCAGTTCTTTCAGTTCTGTACTAAGTGTGTTTTGAACTTTGCCGTTCAATTCCAAATAACCCTCAAAATGAAAGCCGAAGGATTTTTGGCGCGCCTTCATTTCTTCATACAACTCATTTGCCTTTTGGCTGCTGCCCACCAGCAAGGTGCGGAAACCAACTTTGCCGCTGTAAATATTCTTCTTTACAAAATGTAGAATAATAGCCCTGCCAAACCCGGTAAAAAAGAATTGCAAGGAGAATACCACAAAAAAAGTGAGGTAGTAATCGGAATATCTGCGCACATAATCATCTAACAAAAGCAGGAAGAAAACTAGGATGGTTCCGAGAAAAGAAATGATGAGGGTTTTAAAAAACTCCTGCAACCGCGATTTTTTATAAAGGTCGGTATACGTGCCGGTGAGGTAATGGAAGAGAAGCCACAATTGTGGAACTATCATCATAGCCACCCAAAAATTGGTGTCTACAAACGGAATGTTGAACCCAAACTGATTTCCTTCAATAATGGTTTTACGGAAGAGGAACAGAAAATACCACGCCAGCACCGAAGCCACATAGTCGCTAAAGGCATACCAGCCGAGAATGGATTTCCGTTTGTTCATTTACTGTAACATCAAAAATGAACTAGTTTAACATTATCTATATAAACATTGCCGCCACTGGTGCCATATGGTCGCAAGGCTTCAAAGTAAATTTTGTAAGTATCGGCCCGCACATTGCCCATTAAAGCACTTAGCTTTACGTAGACTTTATTCCATTGAGGTTGTGCATTTACAAACAGCACTGGCACGGCATAAGCTACAGAGCTTCCGGTAAAATAACCGTTAAAACCAATGTAAAATGGCACCTCGCTTTTATAGTCCACTTCCAGCCAAATTTCCAACCCTTCGGGTAAATTGTAAGCACCAATACTGGTAACCATTTTGTTGGAGTCCAAGGTGCTTACTGTCAGTTTTAAACACCGGCTTCCTCCAAAAACAGAGTCAACTTCTGGACCGCTGGCTAAAGCAAAATTGGCAGAAGGCTCAAAACTATTAGTGAAATCAAAATTCTCGGTAAACGCAAATTGAGTGCCTGTTACATAACTAAAAGTAGGCTTATGGATATAGTGTTCGCCACGCACTCCTACTATTGAAAAGGTATCGGTAGTATAAAATGGATAAATAACCCGCACGCCCGATTGTCCGCTTTCTTTTATTCCGGCATTTACTACAAATCGCACATCGTTTTCCTGCAACACCGGAATATTGCAAGGCACACCAAACGCACCCACATTATCTGTATTAGCTTCTACCCAAACATCGGTAATGTTATGCGAGTTAGAACCTTGCCCAGAGGTAGTATTCACTTGCACCGAATCCATACGCATGTACAAGGGAATGCCATCGTTAGGCATTTTGCAGCCGGTTAGTGCAAAAAACAAAAAGCAAAAGTCAAAAAGCAAAAAGGAAAGGGTCTTCATTTGACAAAAAGTAAACTTAAACGCTGGATGTTTTAAAAGATTGCGAATAAAAGGAAAAATGGTGATTAGTGTATTGGTTATTCGGTCATTGGTGGTATTCTACTAATCACCAATTAACCAATCATTTTTTAGTGATGAGCTGCGCGTTTATTTTATCGAGAATAGTTTGCGCTAAGTGCATGGCGTTGTAGCCATCCAGCATGGTTACGGGCACGGGTTTGTTTTGGGTAACAGACTTATGGAAAAGTTCCAACTCCATTTTAATGGCGTTTACATCTTTCTTCTCGGCAGTTTCGTAGGTAATATATTTTTTGCTGTTGTCCGGCAAATCAATTTCAAAGTGATTGGTTTCAGCATTAGCAGGCGGAGCATCTTCAATACGGAACAAATCGCTTTTCTTTTTCAAAAAATCCATACTGATATAAGCACCGGGTTGAAAAATGCGCATCTTGCGCATACTCTTTACCGAAACGCGACTGGCTGTTACGTTCGCCACGCAACCATTGTCGAATTCAATTCGCGCATTGGCAATATCCGGGCTTTTAGAAAGAATAGCCACCCCGCTGGCTGATACTTTTTTTACGTTGGCTTTAACCAAACTTAAAATAATGTCCAGGTCGTGAATCATTAAATCTAACACTACCGAAACATCGGTGCCGCGCGGGTTAAATTCTGCCAAACGATGAACCTCAATAAACATTGGCTTTATGTTTTTCTTGTTCAACGAAAGTAAAGCGGGATTAAATCGTTCTACATGACCCACCATGGCTTTAACGCGAGCTTCATCTACCAATGCTACTAACTCATGTGCTTCCTTTACAGTTGTGGCCAAAGGCTTTTCAATAAAAATATGTTTGCCTTTTTTAATGGCATCTTTTGCAATTTGAAAATGCGTGGTAGTAGGCGAAACAATATCTAGGGCATCGCAACTTTCAATCAGTTTTTTGGCAGAGTCAAAACGCTTAATACCGAATTCTGTTTCTGCTTTCTCTGCATTCTTATCATCAGGGTCGTAGAAGCCAATGATATCGTAACCCGAAATTTCTTTCAGCAAACGAACGTGAATTTTACCTAAGTGACCAACTCCAAAAACGCCTACGCGAACAACTTTTGCCATGCAACGAATGTATTCGGCTACAAAAATTGAACACGATTATTTCTTAGAATGATGTGCAAAAACTTTTGTGGATTGGCTGATTTTGCCTACTACTAACTTTCAGTTGCCTACTTTCTTATCTTCGCGCCCCAATGTATTACAACCGTAAAATAGCACTTCATACCCTTGGTTGCAAACTGAATTTCTCCGAAACTTCGGCTATTGCGCGCATTCTTACAGAGCAGGGTTATCAGAAGGTTGAGTTTAGCGACCGTGCCGATTACTACATTATCAACACTTGCAGCGTTACTGAAAATGCTGATAAAGAAACCAAGCAAGTGGTAAAGGCGGCTTTAAAAACAAACCCCGAAGCCAAGATTGTTATTGTGGGCTGTTATGCGCAATTGAAACCGGAAGTGATAGCAGAAATAAAAGGAGTGAGTCTGGTTTTGGGAGCCAATGAGAAATTTAAGATTCACGAGTACTTAGAGCAGTTAGAAGAGCAAACCGCTCCGGTAATTATTAGTGGAGATATTGATAACGTAGAATTTTATGCCGATGCTTACTCGCAAGGCGAGCGCACCCGAAGTTTTTTAAAAGTGCAGGATGGCTGCGATTATTTCTGTTCGTTCTGCACCATTCCTTTGGCGAGAGGGAAGAGCAGGAGCAACTCCATTGAACACACGGTTGAAGTAGCACAAAAAGTTGCAACTACCGGTGTAAAGGAAATTGTGCTCACTGGAGTAAACATTGGCGATTACGGAAAAACTACAAGTGGCAACGAAAGAACAGAAGAGAATTTCTATCTGCTGATAAAAGAATTGGAAAAGAATGTAGAAGTAGAACGATTCCGTATTTCCTCTATTGAACCCAATTTGTTGACGAATGAAATTATAGACTTTGTTGCCGGCAGCAACAAGTTTATGCCACACTTTCACATTCCCTTACAAAGCGGCAGCGATAAAATTTTGAAACTAATGCGCAGAAAATA
>CAMBIM010000104.1 GCA_945867505.1 Chitinophaga pinensis | reverse complement strand
TAATTATCACCATACCGGTGGTGTTTCATGTGGTGTATAGTTTAGCCGCTCAGAATATCGATAGCCTTCAAATACAATCGCAAATAGATGTGTTGAACGAATGTTACCGTCTGCGCAATGCGGATACCGCAGCTATTCCTTCTTGGTTTCAGGGCAGGCAATCCGATGTATTAGTGGAGTTTTGTCTCGCAAAATTCGACCCTAACGGAAGCCCCAGCAACGGTATTACCCGCCATAGTATTTCTAACACCTCTAACTTCAATACCAACATCAAGCCCGTTACCCAATGGGACCCTTCTAAATATTTAAACATCTGGACTACATACCTTGGTACTACTTTGTTGGGTTACGCCACCCCTTTCGGGCTTTTCCCTTGGGACCAGGATGGTGTAGTATTAGATTACAGACGAGTAGGCGATGCTCCGTTTAATCCGTTCGCCTCTAACAGCAACATGGGAAGAACCTGCGTGCATGAAGTAGGGCATTGGCTGGGTTTGTTTCATCCTTTTCAGGATAGCTGCGTGGGCATGACCCCACAAACCTGCAACCTGCAGGGCGATTATATTTGCGATACGCCTCCTACCAAAGAAGCCAGTTACGGCCAACCCAATCTATTGCAAAACACCTGCAACGAAACTCCGGTAGATGAAAAAGATATGTGGATGAACTACATGGACTATGCCGATGACGACCAAATGCATCTTTTCACTCACGACCAGGCCGATGTCATGCGCGCTACCTTAGCTACTTCGCGTTTCTCTATACAATCGAGTATGGGCTGCACCAATCCCGCAACGGTGTTTAATTACAGCGGGCATGTAATTGATGCGATTACTTCTTCACCAATCATCAATGCCAAAGTGTTGTTTGATGGGCAGACTGATTTTGAAACTACTACCGATGCAAGCGGAAACTTTACCATAGTTAATTTAATAGCCGGCAACTACGATGTATATGCGGGCAAATGGGGATACATGACCAATCAGTTTACAGTGAATACTGCGTATGCTTCTGGCTCGGCATCTATTGATATTCCTATTCAGGATAAACATTACTATGATGATTTTTTGTTTGACTATAACTGGACAAAGAGTGCCACTTCCGCTGGCGGCTTTTGGACGCGCGACATGCCCCTTGGCACTAATTACCAAGGCGATGATGCTAACCCGGGTTTAGATGCCACCGATGATTTTGGTTTAAAATGTTTTGTAACCGGCAACACCGGCACTACTCCTTTAACCGATGATGTAGACAATGGAACCGTTACGCTTATCTCACCGGCTTTTGATTTAACCGGCTTTACCGACCCTTATATGCGCTACGAGCGTTGGTTTTACGATGGCGCACAAAGCGGCAATACACCCGATGATAATTTTACTGTAAAGTTGAACAATGGAACTACCACCGTTACTATTGAAAACACCACCTTAGCACAAGCTCCCTCTAATAAATGGACGCAGAAAATTTTCCGCATCAGCAATTATGTAGCACTAACCAACAACACCCGCTTAATTATAGAAGCCAGCGATGCAACTGGCGGTAACCCGAATGTGGTGGAAGCCGGCTTAGATAAATTCGAAATTCAAGAAGGCATTTTTACAGCTTTGAATGATTTAGATAACGAACAACTGCAGGTATTGATTTATCCCAACCCATCTACCGGTAAGGTAAATATAGACTACGCTGCTACTGAAGGCAACGTGCAATTGAAAGTACGCAACATTTTGGGTGAAGAAATTATTACCAGCCAAGTGCTGAACGCTGCACAAGGCAACTTCACTTTCGATTTAAGTGCGCAGCCACAAGGCATTTACTTTGTTACCCTGCAAACGGCAGATTCAGAAAAAACCTTAAAATTTTCGTTGCTACATTAAACTACTTCAGATTTATCTCATCCAAAATTTTATTGGCACGTAATTAGAAATTAACCCACTCAAATAATTGTTATGAGAAATACGTTTCTTTTAGTCATCCTCCTCACCTTTCTTTCTTCCTGTAAAAACTTAGTTCCGTATACCGATGCCATGAAGAAAAAATATGGCTGGACGGAAGACCAAATCAAACGCATCCAGTTTTATGTATCGCACGATATTGTGCTGCACCGCGAAGCGGTAAAAGGCTCTACCGATATTGTGCGCGGCACCATCAAAAACATTCGCGGCAGTAAGGTGGAAGAAATTATTATTCCGTCAGGAACTAAAGGGGTTGTAACCGAAATACCGAACGAGAAAAAACTATTGGTGAGTTTTGAGTTAAGTGACGACCGCTATTTGAGTTTTGGCGTAAACCCTAACGCCAGCGATAAATACATGCTACTTGCCAGCGATTGGAAAAACGAAATGGGTAAAGTGCATTATGCCGGCAATGAATACTACACCGAACCCGACAGCAAATACGCCTCGCTTTTAGTTGACCTACGCAAAATTGAAAACATGGAGGTAAAGCAGCGCGTGGCCAAGGGAAGAAAAATCAGATAATATTTATTCCTACTTAAAATCCGGGCAATACACTTTCTTATTGCCAAAGTGCTTGAAGAAACTACCGGTATACACCAAAGATATTTCGGGGCCACCATTGGCTTTGCTGGCACTTACCAAACGCGAAAGCGTAACATCATAACTTAAAAGTATGCGGGTGGTTTTAAACTGATAACCAGCTAAAGGGGCAAGCGCATCTTTACCTCTGTAATACAAACCAAAGTAAAGGATGTTGGTAGAACTTGAACTTCTGCGTTCGTAAAAACCATAAGCCAACATGGCACCGACAACAATTTCCTGCGCCTTTTTTTCATGGCCGTAATACGCATTAGCAGTTATTGAAATTCGCTCATTAATATCATACTTAATTCCCACACTTGCCTGATAGCGCAAACCCAAACGCTCGGTAGTGCCCAAGAAAGAATGTTTAGGGCGGTTCAGGTGCAACATAGAAAAGCCAAAATCTAATTTTACCTGATTATGAACTTGCGCAGCAAAATTCATTCCTGCCGTTAAGTCAATCATTTGAAAGCTTTCCTGCTGTACCGGTTCGCTGTTGGGTAAACTTGTATTAAACCCATCATCCTGCACCCATTGATTATTAAAATAGAATTTCGAAAAATCAACCGAACGAATAATGTAACTGAACCCAACACCGGTAGATAAAACATACCGATGGTCTTTATCAAATGCCTGATGATACGCTCCACTTAAACCAAACCTGCGGTAAAGCAACCGGCCATCACCGGCCTGGTCGTTCACAAAGTGGGCTCCCAAACCAAACCAACTGTTTTTCAGTTTGCGCTCACCAAAACTAAAATCAATAAAAGGCGACTCTGTATGATAATTATAGACTGTATTTGAAATAGCAAAAGGCCATTGCGCTTTAAAATTAAACCCAACGCGATAATTGCCTTCGTAGTTTCCTGTCTGTGCAGGGTTAAGAACAAGTGGGTTTGTGAAGAATTGTGTGAAGTGAATATCCTGACAGTTAACAGTTGACAGCTGACAGTTAACAGCAATACAAATAGCAAAGGCATACTTTACAAATGCCTTTAACCGTGAACCGCTAACCGCTAACTGTGAACCATTTTTCATTTCAACAGCGTTATATTTCCTTTCAATAAAACTTTTTCACCATTAATTAAAGTAGCATCGGCAGCGTAGGTGTACACTTCCATTTCCTGAAGCACGCCTTTGTAAATTCCATCCCATCCAATGTTCTTGTCGCGGGTTTCAAAAACCTTTTCGCCCCAACGGTTGTAAATTCTAAAAACGAGTTCTACTATTCCTCTGCCTTCAATTTTTACCACATCGTTTACGCCATCACCATTCGGTGAGAAGGCATTAGGCACACCTACCAAACCGGTAAACGAAATGTAAATATCCTTACAAATAGTATCAGCACAAGCATCGTTAAACGCTTCAAGACAAACTGTTTTGCTACGAATAGTTTCATAAACATGCGTGGGATTTTCTTCAGTGCTGACTTGCCCATCACCAAAATTCCAGAGCAAATTTTGGTAGGCAAAACTTAAGTTGACAAACTGCACCGGTGCTTCAAATTTAAACGTATCCCCTTGTGTGGTAAAATCGGCAATGGGTTGCGCATACACTTGCACATCATGTGTAACCGATGCTGTTACATCGCAGGTAGAAGAATCTACAATGGTCAAGAGTATTGTTTTATTCCCGATTTGGTTGTAAGCATGTGTGGGAGAATATTGCGTAGAAGCTGCGCCATCGCCAAAGTTCCAAACAAAATTAGCGTTGGGGTTACTTAAGTTAACCAGTTGCACCGGTGTGCCTGCGCAAACATTTCCCACCGTAAAATCTACAAATACATTTGGCAATAGCGTCACATTTTTTGAAATAGTATCATACGGATGGCACCGATTGGTATCCTGTACCATCAGTGTAATAGTATAAGTTGCAGGCACATTATAGGAATGGTTTTCGTTTAGTTGAGCAGAAGAAGTTCCATCGCCAAAAGTCCAAATGTATTCCAGCGCATTGGTGCTGGTGTTTACTAAATCAACAATCAAATTCGAATCACAATCGTTCAAGATATTCACATTGAAATCGGCATGTACCGAATCGTCAATCACCGTAATTTGCGCAAAGACAGAATCGGCCCCCACACAAGCATTGGTATCAATAGCCACTACGGTTACATTAAATGTTCCAGTAACGTTGAACGTATGAAAAGCTGTATCACCTGCAGCCGAATTTCCATCGCCAAAATACCAGGTAAAATCGGTGGAGAGTAAAACAGAATTGCCAATCAGTTGGGCAGTAAACGGCAAACAACCTCCAGTATCGGGAATAGTAATAGAAATATTAAGAGGCAATAAACTGATAACTATTTGCGAGGTATCTAATTGCTTACATACTTTATCAGCATCGGTTAGGTAATGCGTAATGGTAAATGTGCCTGCTGTATTGTAAACATGATAAACAGTATCTGTATTTGCAGCTTGTGTGCCATCGCCAAAATCCCAAAGTTCCGAATCTTCGCCTTGGTAAACCGACCATAAAGTTACCTGCACCGAATCGCAACCAAAGAATGTTCTAGTAAAGTCAAATGCCGCATCGGCAGAAGAATCAATAGTTATGACAGTTGCAAAAGCAGTATCGGCAATATTGCATGAGTTAGAATCAACTACAATTAGCTGCACTTGAAAAGTATCGGCAACCGTGTATGTGTGCATGGTATTAGCAGTGTTAGATGAAGCACCATCACCAAAATTCCAATAGTAATTGGAGGTAGCAAAAAACGGAGCATTGAAATTTACGGTTAGCGGGATACAGCCCAAAATACTGCTGGCTGAAAATGTAGCATCTACACTTTGTGGTATAGTAACCTGGCTGGTAAATGTATCTGCCAAGCTACAACGGGTAGTATCAGATACTACAAGGATAATGTTATACGTTCCGGGGTTGGTGTATGTATGATTTATAGAATCTGTTATGTATTGGCTTCCATCGCCCATGCTCCAAGCATAAGTAGCAGACTGGTAGCTAAATGTACTCATAGCCACACTTCTGTTATAACAGTCGATAGTAGTAGTGGGTAGGAAATTGGCTACTATGGAATCATCGCGCACCTCTACATCTAAAAAAGCAGTATCAACAATATTGCATGAATTAGAATCAATACCAATAAGCATTACGTAATATGTTCCTGTATCGGTGTAAGTATGTAATGGATTTAGCAATTGCGATGTTGCTCCATCGCCAAAATACCAGTTATACGTTTGCACATTATTCAGTGTTGCCTGAAACTGTACGGTAAGCGGCACGCAACCAGTAGCACGTGGGGTAGCATTAATAGCTACCCGCGCACCAGAAAGATTAAATTCAATCTTCAAGCCTAACTCATTGCAATTATTACTCTGATTGTTTGGCGACCACACTCCTGGTGTAGTTGGCGTTAATGAATTACCACCGCAACCGGCACACATAGCTTCGTAAATTACACCACGCTTGTCAAAGCGGCTGGTTCCTCCATCCACATGCTCAATAGCACCGTTACCGCCAAAGTAAGATCCATATAAAATGTTTTGAGCATTTTTTGAAAGCACGAAAAAGTAAAAATCCGTTCCATCGGTAGTGCTTTGTATTGCATCGCTGGTAAGCGGCAAATTATCCATAATATTTGCTGCAAAACCGGAACTGGTGAATGTGCCATTTGCTTCGCATCCCCATCCAGCCACATATACATTTTCACAAGTGTCCACTACAAATGCAGTAGGTGAAATATTAGGATTGCCGTTTCCGTTTCCAAAAACTGTAGAGTAAAAAATATTGTTAAGTGAAGGATTGATTTTAGTAATAAACTGTCCACTATTGGGGTTGCTGTAAGCTGCGTTTTGCACCGGGTAGCTGCCGGTTGTTTGCCCCACAAAGTAAACGTTTCCTGCAGCATCTAATTTTACAAAATAAACCTGGTCATTGCCCGCTGTGCCAATGTATGACGAGTTAACGAGTTGCGTTCCGTTCGAATTTATCAAGGAAACAAAGCCATCATATTGTCCACCTTGAAAAGTAGTGAGCAGCGAACCACCAACCGTTGGAAAATTATTGCTCATGGTTCCACCGGCTACATATAAAGTTCCAGCCGGACCAATGTCTAATGAGTAACAAGCGTCATCGCTTGAACCACCAATGTATGTACACCAAACTAACTGCGAACAATTGTTGTTCAACTTAAATGCACAGCCGTCTTGTATTCCTCCAAATGATGTTTGTGCTGCGCCACCGGTTGTAGGAAAATTAGAAGATTGGGTGCAACTGGCAATGTAAATATCGTTGTTGACATCTACGTTTACTTCACCACGGTTTTGGTCGCCATAATTCCTTTTTAAATTTCCGTTGGTAAATTCTTCTGGGTCAAAGTTGATACCATCCATTCCTGAACCACCAACAAAAGTAGAGCCGAGCAAAGCAGTGCCAGCTGCATTTAGTTTGGTGACTACAATATCGCCACCACCATTGTAAGAATTATCATAAGCGGTTGCGCTAACCGGGTAATTAGCGGAATAGCTTACGCCATAAACAATCAAATTATCTTGCGGGTCAACTACTAGCGAGTGCGGTGTTTCGTTATCGTTACCTCCTATGTAAGTAGAATAAAGCAACTGTGTTCCATTGGCATTGAACTTAGAAATACCCATATCGCAGGCAAAATCAATTCCACTTCCTGTGCCTTGCCCGTTTCCTGTGCCGCCCCCCCATATTGCCTGAAACGCACCGGTGGTAATAGGATAACCAACACCATTTACATAACCGCCCACGTACATATTTCCTTGCTGGTCGTAAGTAGCCGTGTACCCCCAGTTATCAATAGTTGAACCGGTATAGGTAGAAAATATAATAGTGGGGTCAATAACAAGTGGAATGTTTTTATCGTATCCGTTAGGGAATTCGAAACTTACTTCGCCATTGGTTAAAACAAAATTGCATTTCACTTCTTTCTTGAACCCGTTTATGTCCTGATAAGCGAAAGGTTTTTCTTCCACTAAATTTTCTACGCTGGTTTTAATTCGCAATTCATGGTTTGCAATTCGTAAACCATCTACACCGATGTAACGAATTTTAATTTTAGAAACATCGGCATTTGGTTTTACTATCCAATCGTACTCTAATTGGCGGCTTTGTTTGGTATAAAGCCGCAAATCAATTCCTGTATATATTTCAGAATAATTTACCTCCGAATAAATTTTTGCTCCCGAAGCCCAACGTTGCGGATTGTTGCCGAGGTAGTAATTAGCATAATCAGGAAAAGAATTATCGCCTCTTAAAACAGGATTTGAATTTGCACCAACAAATTCTTCTCTAAACGAATGACCATTTACAATTACTTGCGCTTGATTTCCGGGATGTTCAATCTTTTCTAAATCGCTGGCCGAATATAAAACGAAGTAAAAAGCATTTTTTTCTACTAACAACTTACCATTTGGAATTTCTGTTTGAAAAGAAATTTTTTCATCCCACTGTCCTTTATTTTCTGTAAAGCGAAGTTGCTGCGGTTTGGGTAACGCAACAGCATTGCTTCGCGCTGAAAGGTTCAACACATAAAAAAAATACAAACTGGTAAAAATTAAAAATCGGGTACCCATAATACTTATGCCCTAAAGATAGGGAAAAATGGGTTTGAGTTGTTTTTATGTAAATAAAAAAAGCATTGCTCTGTTTTGAGCAATGCCTTCCGTGTTTACTACAAATACAATAAATTAAACTGTAATTAGCTGCTCGTTCTTAATTTCTTCACCTATAAGTTTTAATAAATCTTCCGCTTCGACCAAAAAGTGTTCATTATCTGCTTTCTCCAAAATCTCTTTACACTTAAGTATGGTTTCGTAAGCCCTTTGCTTCTGATTAGTATTCTTGTAAACTATTGCCAAATTGTAATACGAGATGCACAACTGTTGAGGCGTTCCAAATTTCATTCGCATCTCCAAAGATTTTTCAAGATATTTCTCTGCTTGCGCGTATTCTTCTGACTCAATATAACAAGTGCCTATATTACTATATGCCGAAGCCATATTTGCTAAATCGAAATGACGCTCGTAAATTTCTAAGGCTTGCTGATAATATTTCAACGCCTCGCTTATGTTTTCCGTATTTATATGCACGTTGCCTAATCCCATCAAGGTATTTGCTAGGTAAATATCGTAGCCCGTATCTTTTAATATAGGAAGTGCCTGCTCTAAATACTCAATGGCTCTTTGATGATCGCCACTAATTATTTCCTCGTTCATTGCCAAGGCGGTTAGCACATCCGATTTTATGGTAACAAACCCTTGCTCATTTGGCGTTACATGCAGCAAGGCAAGTAGCAAATATTTTTTAGCCGATTCGTATTCGCCCTTGTTGCCATAGCAAAAACCAATTAGCCAGTAATGGCGCGCCAACATATTTT
>CAMBIM010000103.1 GCA_945867505.1 Chitinophaga pinensis | reverse complement strand
TTTTTCTTTAGGCGCGTGTGTCCACAAAGCACCTACGTTTACATCGGGGTACAAAATGCTTCTACCACTATAGTTTGTTTCGCCATTAGATAGGGAAGTGTTCCAGCCATAATTATCTAACTGGCTTTCAAAAATTAAGTTCTGCATTTTAATTTGCTTGCTCACTACTCCGGCTTGTATACCCAACGAAATTCTAGCTCTGCCATATCGGTCAACTGCTTTGTGGTAAGCTACAGAAACCAAACCGCTGAAAGTGGTTAGTGCACCATCACCTGCTTTATCGGCATAAAACGCACCACCAAAGCCAAAACCATCGTTACCCAAACGCTCACGCAAAATAGGAGCATCGAAAGAGAACTGATAGGTTTGATAAGGAGCTACAGAATTTAAAGTAGGAATAGTAAACCACTGGTTGCGATAGTTAGCTGCTGCGCGAAAAACACCATTTATGTTAGCCGTAAGTGCGGGATTAAGCGTAAGTGGCGAAGCATAGTATTGCGAAAAATGAATGTCTTGCGAGAATGCCGACACACTAAATAACAATATAAAAAGGGCAGAGTAAATTTTTCTCATGCGTTGATTTTATTTAAGGATGCTAAAAGTAGATAAATATTGCACTTTGCCAAAAATCCTACTCATAGGATGAAATATTTATAGAAAGCGTTGGCTTAGCTTCTTAATTAAAGTGGTTTGGTAGTTGTAAAAAATCTCTTCGCTGGCACCAAAGCCTTCGTAAAAGCGGGCTATGGTGGGAATGGAGGAGCCTTCAAAATCTAACACCACATTGGCCTGGCTTGAAAACTTCTGAATAATTTTATCGAACAAAAAGTGAGAGGCCCCGCTTTTTTTTCCTTCAGCAGAAGAAGTATTTATGATGCCGACTAAACGGTTTTGATGATGCACCAACAATACTGCTGCTACTAATTTTTGTTGTTGATTTATTACAGCAAAAATTTTTCCTGTGTTGTTATTTGTAAGTGTTTTAGTAAGAGCTTTAAATATTTTTTCGTGCTTCGGTTTAAAGTTCTCTTTA
Source organism: Chitinophaga pinensis (assembly GCA_945867505.1). Lineage (GTDB taxonomy): Bacteria > Bacteroidota > Bacteroidia > Chitinophagales > LD1 > Bog-950. The sequence goes on along the minus strand of CAMBIM010000103.1, from coordinate 8,072 downwards.
GTGCGGTTTACGTTTTCAAGATAGAATTTTTGAAATGATTTCAGTTCCACTTCTTCTGTAAAACTCAACTTACTCTTTTCTGCTTTAGCAATATTTCGTCTATGGTTTTCAGAGTATTTTTTTCCGATGGTGGTGTAATCCTTACTTAAATCGAGCAGTAGGTTTTTCCTCTGTTTTAAAGCAAAATCTGCAGCAATAGTTTTTGCAGAAGGATTTAAGTTGATGTTGATGTATGGAAAACCCTGTGCAGCGGCAAGCATTTCTTTCATCTCCTTGGCACTCAAATCTTGCTTGCTGAATGCACCCAACTGCTGGCAGTAGTATGGTTGATATAAACACTTCAACCCAAGTTTGCGCAACCATACAAAAGGCATAGCTGCTTCGTAATCACCCACCACAATAGCTTCCCAATTTTCGGCTACGGCATCCAAATAATAACTAAGGGCATAAGGTAACGACTGAACAGAAGTTTGAATGAGCGCGTTCCATTTTTGCTCATCAATTTCTTTCCGTTTTAAAACGCGCAATTGGTTCATGATTGTTGCATCAACGAAGCCGCTTCTTCGGCTACGGTTTCAAAAACTCGGCTGTAATCTTTCCACTCTCTTAGCCCGGCAAACGAACTGTTATGCCATAAACCAAAAAAAGTTCCACCGGTTTCGTACACGCTGCGCATAAGCTGGCGTATTTCATTCAAGGCTGTTTCTGAATCTACTTTTTGGTAATGTGCAAAAGTGCTATCCATAAACGCAAACGGAAAAATTTTAAGCGGAGTTACCTCGTTCTTCTTGATGTTAAAGAAATAATATGGCGTGCAAATGCCTGCACGAAAACCACTGCGGGAAGCATAGCCCATGGTATAATCTTCTGTAATTCCAATTTTAATTAGCCGCTCATACGAATGAGGAAATTGGAAAAGCAAGTAGTGAAATCTGTTTCTGAACGTCTTTTTATCAATAATTTTTTCCAGCCGTTCTGCTTCCATTTGGCTACGCCCGCTCGATTTGTGGCTTTTAAACGAAAGATGAATTCCTGTTTCTGTTTTAGCGGCAATTGATTTTATCAAATCGCGGAAGTCTTCGTTATCAAACGGAATGTTTTTATCCAACCTTGATTCATCACCCAACAGGAAAAAGAAAATGCTTTTCAATTGGTTCTCACTACATACTCTCAACAAATAATCAAACGTATCGAATGGGTCCTGTTGCTTTCCTAAATGCACGCGAAAGCGTTCTTTCATTTCTGTAAAATCAGATAACACAAACGAACGCAGATAACCGGCTGCGTTTTTAAACACGCCTTTGTTGCGATACGAATACGCCATATCAATATCAAAAGTGGGTACGTATTCGAAGGTTCTTTTCTTAAACACCAACGCAGGAAATTTTAGGGCAAGAATTTTTTTCAGTTCAAGCGCATAATAATTGACCATTGGTTTTTCAAGATGTCCGCCTTTGCAGTTCATGCTACTGGTTGGGCGAAAGCGGTCGTATTTATCTTTGTGATGCGGGAAATATTCTTCATAACGCGTAACCATAAAAAAAGTAGATGCAAAAAAATCGAACGGAATACGAGAACGTGCGCTTACCGGATAGAAGCCTCTCAGCTTTTCATACTCGCAAAAATTGATGGGCTGTGGTTGGTTAGCTACTTCAAACAGTAAAGTTTCGGACTCAAAAAATATTTCATCCGCTTCGGGTGACTTTGCGTAAGAGAATTTTGGTAGAGGAGAAGAATTGAAAAAATCGCTATCGCTTGTTAGTTCGTATTGCAAGCCGAGTAAATCGGTAAGCATTAAATCGAAGGTATACATCAGGCGATTAGATACAGCATCGGTATAAACAAGCACTTTATTCATAGTTAGATTATGGTTCGACTCCGATCAGGGTAACATGTCACCCTGATCGGAGCCGAAGGGTTTAAAACCAATCTTCTTCTTTCTCTTTAGTAGCTTTTTCTTCCTTCTTCTTTTTATAAAACGTTTCGTTGCGCAGGTATTTTGCCTTTAGCAACGGGCAAATTTTATAGCGTTCATCTTTCGTATCTTCATACAAAGCTGCGAGTGTTTCAAACACCGATGTAATACCAATTTTATCGCACCACTCAAACGGACCAAACGGATAATTGGTGCCAAGTTTCATGGCCGTGTCAATATCTTCAATGCTGGCTGTGCCTTCTTGCAAAGTGTAACAGGCTTCATTTATAATCATGAATATAATGCGCGGCTTTACCAGACCTACACGGTCTTCTACCGGTAGGTAATCAATGCCAAATTTTTTCATCAATGCCTCTAATTCTGGCGTTTGAAATTTCCGGAACAAACTTACTTCCCATTTAGGCTGACCGATAAATGTGGGTAGCGCGTTTATGCCAAAAAGTTGGCACTTTATTTTGCCTTCAACCACAAATGTAGCTTCGTTTAGGCTCAGTTTAACTGCATTTACAAACACAGGAGTATCGCGCATGGTGGCGTAAACCGAAAGGTTGGAGGGGTCGTCATCAAAATTCAAATCGAAAATGCAGTCGTATTCTTTAAAGTCCTCGTCTTCATCGCCATCGCTGTAATCAACTTCAAAATCGCTGATAGTGGAAAGCCGTGTTCTTAATTCTTCTGCCCGATTTTCTTCGCCTGTTATTAGAATCTTCATATTTACGGCACAAAATAATTTTTCTTCTCTCAAATATTCTGTATGCAAAAAAATATTATTGAAACCACCGAAGCCCCTGCGGCAATTGGTCCTTATTCGCAAGCGGTTAAAGCGGGTAACTTAATTTTTCTTTCGGGTCAAATTCCGCTGGACCCTAAAACAGGCAACTTAATTACCACAGGTATTGAAGACGAAACGCACCGCGTAATGAAAAACATTGAAGCCATTTTAGAAGCCGCCAATATTTCGTTTCACAACATCATCAAGACCACTATCTTTTTAAAAAGCATGGATGATTTTGCAAGAGTAAACTCTATTTATGCTTCTTACTTTACCGGTAATTTTCCTGCCCGCGAAACGGTTGAGGTTTCAGGTTTGCCGAAGGGAGCGCGCATTGAAATAAGTATTGTAGCCTCTGTTGATTGAATATTTAAAATGAAGATTGAAGAATAAATACCGAGGGGCTTTTCAATATTAAATCTTTACTTTTCAATCTTTACCTGCATAGTAGTAAAGTAAACCCCCACCAATATAAGCATCATTCCGCCTAATTGTATCAGCGAAAGCACTTCCCCATCCAGCAAGCCCCAGCCTATGGCCACTAAGGGTATTAAGTAAGTAACACTGGCGGCAAACAGCGCATCGGTGCGTTGCACCAAACGGTAAAAAAAACATCCAGGCAATCAGCGTTCCAAAAATAGAAAGGGTTGCTACGCACATCATCGGCAGCCATACTTGTCCGCTCATAATTTTTGCTGGCACATCGGTATACGGCAAACCAATTAATGCCGGCAAACCAATCATAGCCATAGCCAGCGCGGTGGTGTAAATGGCGTTTTGGTTTTGCAGTTTTTGCTTGGTGATGTTGCTGCTCATACCATAACAAAACGTAGCCACCACCGGCAGCAAACTATACAATACATCTACCTGAAATGAAGCACCGGGCTTACCAAGCACCAAAACCAAGGCACCGATAAAACCAATAACTACTCCCCAAATTTTTTGTGATGAAATAGCTACTTTGAATAAGTAGAAGCCAATTATAAGTGTCCACAATGGCGATAGGGAATTGAGTATGCCGTTTACTGCGCTTCCGCTTTTGGTCATAGAAAGCGAAAACAAAAATGCCGGTGCGCCACTGCCAAAAATTCCTACCAAAAGTATGGTCAGGTATTTTTGTTTAGGAATAGTTTGCAACGCACGAACAGCAAACGGCAATGCCACCAAACCTGAAATGCTGATGCGCAAGCACGCTAGTTCAATAGCTGTAAATCCCAACAACGATTTCTTAATTAGAATATAAGAAGTGCCCCAAATAGCGGTAAGCAACGCAACAAGAATCCAGTTTTGAAGGTTATGGGGCGAAGATGAATTTGACAATTGAAGGATATGAGAATTTGAAAAATGAAATACGAAGCGAAGATGAAAGAAAATTTCTACCCCAACTTCTTCATAATCTCATCTTTCAGCTTATCAATATTGTAGTTAGAAGCGGCTGAAATAAATAGGAGTTTAGTGCCTTTTAGTTTCGGCTTTATTTCTTTCTCTACCATTTTGCGCAGTTCATCGTCTACCAAATCGCACTTGGTAATGGCAAGTATGCGGTCTTTGATAACCAGTTCGGGGTTAAACTTTTGTAGTTCGTTGAGGAGAATTTTATAGTCGTTTACTATATCGTTGCTATCTACCGGCACCATAAAAAGCAGAATAGAGTTGCGCTCAATATGGCGTAGGAAACGTAAACCTAAGCCCTTGCCTTCGCTCGCACCCTCGATAATGCCGGGTATATCGGCCATTACAAAACTTCTTCCGCCCTTATAACTTACTATGCCTAAGTTGGGAACAATAGTGGTAAACGGATAGTCGGCAATTTCCGGTTTAGCGTTACTCACCGCAGAAATTAAGGTTGACTTGCCCGCGTTAGGGAAACCTACCAAGCCCACATCGGCCAATAATTTCAATTCCAAAATAATCCACGATTCCTTATTGGGAATGCCTGGCTGCGCATAAGTGGGTGCCTGGTGTGTAGAGGTTTTAAAGTGGTTGTTACCACGACCGCCCATGCCGCCTTCTACCAAAATAATTTCCTGCCCATCTTCGGTAATCTCCGCTATTTGTTCACCGGTCTCAAAATCGCGGGCAATAGTTCCCAGCGGCACTTCTAGTATTCTGTCTTCGCCAGCTTTGCCGCTGCACATAGAACCCATGCCCTTACCGCCATCCTCCGCCATTACGTGCTTGCGATACTTCAGGTGCAGAAGTGTCCATTGTTGCGCGTTGCCGCGCATAATAATATGACCGCCTCTGCCACCATCGCCACCATCGGGTCCGCCTTTGGGGGCAAACTTCTCACGCCTAAAGCTGCTGGCACCTGAGCCGCCTTTGCCGCTTTTGCAGTGAATTTTTACGTAATCAATAAAGTTTTCTGAAGCCACTTGTTAATGTTGAATTCGGAATTCGGAATTCGGAATTCCGAATGGTTCTCATTCCGAATTCTGCATTCCACATTCCGCATTTAATTCACTGTATCTATCTCGCTACAAAGTGAACTGAAAATATCATCAATAGCACCCACGCCATTTACTGCGCGGTACTTGTTTTGTTGGGTGTAAAATTCTTTAGCTGGTGCTGTTTCTTTATTGTAAACATCAATGCGCTTTTGAATTACATCAGGGTTTTGGTCGTCCGGTCTGCCGCTGTCTTTACCGCGAAGCAGCAGGCGTGTTTTCAATTCTTCTTCATTTACTTCTAACGAAAGCATTAGGGTGATAGAAGTATTGCGACCAGCCATATATTTATCTAACTCCTCTGCCTGTAAAGTAGTGCGTGGAAAGCCATCGAAAATAAAGCCCTTGGCATCGGTATGTTTAGAGGCTTCGGTTTTAAGAATATCAACCGTTACTTCATCGGGTACTAACTGACCTTTATCCATAAAACTCTTCGCCAGTTTGCCCAATTCCGTTTCGCCTTTAATGTTTGCTCTAAAAATATCGCCCGTTGAAAGGTGAACCAACTTATACTTCTCTACCAATTTGGCTGCCTGTGTTCCTTTCCCGCTTCCCGGAGGCCCGAATAAAACTATGTTCAGCATGGGTTAATTATTTGTTGCGCGAATATAAAAAAGAAACGTCCCACAGGCTTGCGGGACGTTTCAAATTCTTAGTTGTTTAATTACTGAACCACAAACTTCTTAGTTACTTTTTGTGCAGTAGCACTATTTCTATCAGTAACTGTAGCAAAGTAAACACCCTTGCCAAAGGTTTCGGTGTTCAAAATAATGTTATCGTCAAATCTGCCCGTAAATACAGTTCTGCCTGTAATGTCGGTAATCATTAACTCATGGTCGCCTTGCATGTTGGCAAAAATCTGAATTTTATCAGAAGCCGGATTCGGGAATACAGAAATATCGAATTTAGATTCAGACACTACAGATTTAATTGGATTATACTGGTAACTGCTGTTGTAAACCGGGAAGTTAATGCTGGTTGGGTGCTCTGGCGAGAAGTTAACCCGCTGAACTGTTACGCGCGGAAACATCTGCTGCCCGTTGAACATGTAAAACTGACCATCGCCAGGTTTTCTGCGGAAAAACTCACCGTCTTGAATAGGCAAGTTAGGGTTAACTTGGTAGCGAGTGTAGTTAGTAGAACTTATAAGCACACGAATTTTGTGACCCTTGGCAAAGGTGTAGCCAATAGGCATCATCTTAAACACATACTCGTAAATTTCACCAATGTTGATGTTAGTGTAAGGTATGTCTTTATCAGTAGGGTCTTCTTTACCATTTACATAGGTAGCTGCTCCCGGTGTGCCCATTTGGTCAACCAATGAACGCGCCCAGTCTCTGCCGCGTGCGCCTACAATACCCTCTTGCACAAAGTAAACACGACCGTCCGGCCATACATCGCAAATACGCATGTTCCAATCGCAATCGGTAGGGCCGCTGGCAACACCCGTTGGGTTTGTCTTAGCATACAAACTACAAACCGGTAACCCAATAATGGTAAATGAATCGGCAATTGCTTCGCTGTTGAATTGAATCACGCCTTCTCTATCCATGGTGTATTGAGAGTTGGTAGGGTCGGTCATTTCCATTTGGCTTTGCGAGTTTCTGGTGCCGTCTGGAGAGCGCACAATCATGTTGCTTCCTCCTACAGTAAGAATTGGGTCATCAGGGTCATTCACGTAAAGTTTATAGCCTTCATCTTGCAACGGTGCATCAAAGTTGAACGCACCGTTTTGGTGTAAAAACATTTTCTTCCATTCAATATGTTCGCTTGGAGGAAACTCATCGGAACCAACCCAGTAATTACCCATTTGGTAGTTGTCTGGAAAACCTGCTGTAGCATCTGCCGCAGAATCTGGCCCCGGAACATAGTATCTGTAATTAGGACAAGCATTTAAGAAATCGCGGAAAGGAATTTCGGTAAGCGGGTTACCGGCAAACTGTGTAAGACCTGAACCCAAATTAGGAACGTTTTGTGTAGTGTTGATAGTTGCCCCTTGCGCGCTCAATTGAATTGGCAAATCTGAAAGTGCACCGTTGCCGCCCAAGAAGTTAACCATCTTAACAAACGGCACTACATAATCTTGCGAAGGAACGCGGATAAGAATATCGCCCACCCCGACAATATTACCCAGCAATTGCCAGTTTTGACTTTCGCGGATAATGAACTTAGGCTCACCTACAAAGTAATCGGCATTGTAGTTCAAGTTATAACGGAACCAAGTCACCAAGTCAGACTTCACAATTTCGTTAATAGGAACGTTGTTGATGTTGAAATTAGAAAGGTCAATTTTGGTAAGGTCAGTTACATTTTTCGGATACAATCTATCGCCTGATGCGCGGCTGGCAATAGTTTGGTGCGCCCATGGGCCAACCACCATTTTTTGCATCAGTTTAGGTGTTCCTGTTAGTGCATCGCGAGAAAAATTAGAATTATTGAACTGCCCTTCGGTAAAAATATCCCACCAGCCGGTAATGTGCAATGTTGGTATATCTTGGTTTTCGTAGCGCGTGTGTGTTAAATCGGGTAAAGGCAATTGTGTAATTGGGTCAACTGCTTCACCATCTGCATTTACAGGAGCTGAACTCCCGTCCATATCCGGGCGACCAGTTGAGTTAGGATAAAAACCTGCGTTACCGAGAGTTCCATCGTTCTTCAAATAACGCATAGCGGTAAAGTGGTCAATAGAAAGATTAGCCGCATCAAACTTGTTTTGTTGAAAATCTTTGGTTACCCCATTAAGTGTAATAGTCTTCGGCAAATCGTAATCGTAAGAAGTATGAATAGTGTTCTGACGTTCGTTATCGGTAGGAATTAAATCATCATCAGTTCCGCTAAAAATTTGACCTTTTAGCCAACCGGTTACAATTCTATCGCGAAAAACTCCGTTATTATATCCGGTAGAAATATAGTGCTC
>CAMBIM010000102.1 GCA_945867505.1 Chitinophaga pinensis | reverse complement strand
TTATCGTAAAATTTCCGGGACCCGATAGTGCTATGTGTGTGCATCAGGATATGACCCTTGTTGATGAATCAAAATTTTCAGGTATTAATATTTGGGTTCCGCTGGTTGACCTCACCGAAAAAAACGGAGTGCTGCAAGTGTTGCCCGGTAGTCACCGCATTTTTCCAAGGTATCGGGGTTCAACCATTCCCGGAATTTACTAGGAGGTAAGCGAGCATAAACCCCCTTTTGCAAACCGTTTACATAAAAGCGGGAGAGGCCGTTTTCTTTGACCAAAGTATTATTCATTATTCCGGTGCGAATGTTTCAAACGATGTACGCATTGTTACCAATAGTTATTTCACGCATAGGCAAAAAGTATAAATCCTGCAAAAACCCTTTTCCAAAAATCTTTATTCATTACAATTGTGTTTCACTTCTTTGAGTAGCTCATTCTTCCTCTTGTGTTCACCAATTTTGTTTTTTAATAAATTCATACGCACACTGTGCCAATAGTTCGTACCCCTTGGAATTAAAATGTCCGTCCACCGGCCACGAAATTTTTTGACAGTTGCTACGGTCTATCCCGTGTCGGTTTAAAAAAGGAAGTTCGTCAGCGAAGGCTATTTCTGAATCTTTGCAATGTTTCATCAGCTTATCGCGCTGGTAGCTTTCCGAGAACATAATTTCAGCTTGTATAGGATGAAAAATAAATCCCAATTTTATTTTGTAAGCATTGCACAAATACTGAAAACTATCTATAACAGCGGCCATCTCTTTCTCTGCCTGCCCAAGCACTAAGGTTCTTTCATCGGGCTGTAAAAAAGCATAATCATAACCATATACATCATGTACAATTCGCCTTACCAAATAGCTATGCGCGTAAAGCGGTTCAAACCAGGGGGCGCTTCTGTATTTCAGTTGGTTATTATCTGCAAACCTTTTAAAACCCCCGCGGATAATAAAATCATAATAATCAGACGAATTGATAGTTACCAAAACAAAGTCGGGTTGGTACTTCAGCATTTTTAGTTTGAGCAGATAATATTCAAAAAAAATATCGGAGGAAGAAGTACCGCAGTTAATTACCTCCATGGCTGAATCGCAATTTGCGCGAAGCAGATTTTCTAAAATTCTTGGATAAGCGCTGTCATTAGGTGCGCCTGCCCCTTCGGTAAAGCTGTCGCCAAATACCAGAATCCTTCTTCCGGTTTTATTTATAGGAATATTTTTGTCATGCAGACCTTCGTTATTTGCGATCCAGGAAGTGGCAAACTCGGATTTTATGTCTTCTATTTTTGCGAAAGGTCTGTAAGTAAATATCCATCCATCATCGCCTGTATCAAATGGTGATACATATGAGCCACTTTCGGTTCTTTCGTTATAGGACATATATTTCCCGTTAATACGAAACGCTGTTTCGACTAGCACATAAGGGATAGCGAAGGAAAGGAATAATAAAAGGAGATTTTTTTTCATGGCTGTGGAACGTACTAAAATAGCAGGAAAATAAAGCGCCCAGTAAATTATGATATTGTAACAACCTTTAAAAAGGAGTTAGTATAGTTTTTTGGTTTCTGTTATAAAGAATCTTTAAGTGTTGGGGTAATATTTTCGAAAATGGTTTGCGCCATCATTTCATATCCTTTTGAATTGTGGTGCCCATCGGTAACCCAGAAATAGTCTTTCACCTCCGTATTGTTATTTGAAATGTACTGCTGATAAGCCGGTAGTAAATCAATTATATCCACCTGTTGCTGGCGGATTTGATTCAGAATATAGGAGAAGTTATAGGTGTAATTATTACCCTCAATTTCGTGTCGGTCGGGGCGCAAAACTACCAACAGTCGTATTCCGTTTTCCTTACATAAATCAGCATATCGTTTAAACAGGTCGGCTGTTTTTTCGTTCAGCCATTTTTCATCTGAAGGACTTAACTCAAACTTCATCAGTAATTCGTTGTAACCCGCAATGCAGAAAAAGACACGACTTACGTAACTAATAGCATACAGGGGTTCCCACCAGGAAGCAGGATTGTATTTTAGTGTACCGTCATTTTGAAATCGCTCCATACCTCCGCGAATATTTATATCGTTGTTCATGTCGTTGGTGCCCAATGCCTGAATAATTATATCGGGTTGATAACGGAGTAAACGATCTCTAAGTAAAACAAAGTTGATAAACGGGTCGCTGCCGCAAACACCTGCATTCATGAACGTAAAAGTATCCCCGGCTGCCAAAAACTTCTGCCTTAGCAAACTCACATAGCTCGAATCGTTTGGTGCACCATCACCTTCGGTAAATGAATCGCCTAAGGCCATTATTCTTTTTTCATTCGGTTTTTTTGCAATTGCCCATTCCTCATCTCCTAAACCCTGAGAGTTGGTTGGTCGCCAAAAGCAATATTCAGGCTTGGTAAGAAAATGCGGTTTGTTTGGTTCCCATAGACGGTAATAGTTTTTGTCGGCAGGAATGTATTGACTTCTATAATATCCGCTTACTTCTTCAAAATAAGTTTTGGTAAAACCGGTAAGCAGAAGAAAAGTTTCTAAAACGAAAAATGAAAATATCACTGCGCTGAAAAGAACAAATATGTTTTTCGTTTTTTCTGAAACAGTATTTCGAAAGAAAACTCCGTATATAACAAATCCAATTAACCACAGATAAACATACACCGCCAAATGCGTATGCCATTTTATAAAAGCCAAATCAACTTGTTTGTACCAATGATATTCCCAAGCTAAGTAAGCCACAAAAGGTAGTGCAACAAATATCCAAATCGGAATTTTGATTTTGATTATCGTAGTAAGAAGCGAAAATATTTTATTCATTGCAGGGCATTGAAAATCTCTGAAACCGAAGATAAATTTTCTTTCCGCTAACCGTCTTTGCTTTCAATATTCACACACTATTTCATCAGGCAGTAATTTTTTTCCATCTTTACCACAAGATAATTTACCACTATGAAAATAGTACTTGCCTTAGCACCTGTGTGGGATTCGGTTACGCCACCTTTGGCATTGGCTTTTCTTAAATCCAGTTTAGCACAGGCAGGCTACGATTGCGCTTGTATTGATTTTTCTATTCGCTTTCGACCTATCATGGTTTCTGCTTTAGGCGATGTACCGGCTGAAGAATATATTGCTTCTCACCCTCACCTTTATCAGGAGTGGGCAAAACAAATTTGTGATGAAAAGCCCGATATTGTAGGATTTAGTTTACTGGTATCCAATATTAAAAACACCCGGCTTATAGCTAAAGAAGTAAAAAAGCTATTGCCCAATGTTGTAATCGTTTCCGGAGGACCAAGTCTTACCCGCGAGAATCAGGATACCATTGAACAGGTGTATAAATTTTCCGATTATATTATTGAGGGCGAGGGCGAAAACCTACTGGTTGATTTTGTAAAGTGCATAGAACAAAAAGGCGACATTCATAAAGTAAAACAAGTTTGGCTTCAACGACCTGATGGCACTGTTTATTACACCGGTACCGGTATGCAGCAGAACATCAACGCAATTCCATTGCCTGATTTTTCCGACTTTGATTTAAAGGCTTACCCTTGCCCCGGTCGCCTGCCCATTCTTTTTTCGAGGGGCTGTATTTTAAATTGCAATTACTGCGAAAACAAATGGAACCATTTAACTCAGCGAACGCGAAGCGGACGTTTAGTATTTGATGAGTTAAAACGCAACGTAAAAGATTACGGCATTAAAGAATATATGTTTAATGACGATTCGCTCATTTCACATGTTACCTTTAAGCAGTTGGAAGAGTATTGCGATCTTGCCATTGCCGAAGATTTGGTAATTCCATGGAGTGTATATGGCACACGTGTAGAAAAAATGCTTACTCAACCTTACGTAAATAAGTTGAGAAGAAGCGGTATGGATAGGGTGTCGTTGGGTGTAGAAAGTTTTTCTACCGATGTGCAACATGCCATGGGTAAGTCCTCGCGCTACGATGATGCAGATAAAACCTGCCGCCTCTTTGCTGATGAAGGCATCAAAACCGAGTCATGGATTATTTACGGTTATCCTACCGAAACAGATGAAAATTTTAAAGAAACACTGAACTGGTTTATTAAGAATCCGAATGTATTAAGCCATGTTACAGCTAACGCATTTGGACCCAATTCAAAGTATTTGCATGATCGTCCGGGTATTGTAAAATATAAATCTTCCAAACAGTGGGATTGGGAAAGCGATGTAAACACTATTGACAAAAGAAAAGAACGCTTTTTGTTATTAATGGATGTATTAGAAACTACCCGGCAATCCAGAAAAGGAAATTTTACTTTTTATTTCGGTGACCCGCTATATGTAAAGTATTTTTCTTCCTGGAGCAAAAAAGATAAATCGCTTTTGCTTGACCGCTGGGCTGAGCTGGAAGAAAAACCAAGAGAATTAAAAGGTTTTAAAAAAGTATTGCATTTGTTGGGCATAGAAACAAGTACCTCTCCTCGCATTAGTATTAATGCTAATGAAAGATTTTATGGACCAACCAAAGATGAAGATATAGAGGAAGAAATAGTTATTACTGAGACTGCGGACGAACTAAAGAAGCACTTGTTTGAAAAAATAAAAAATCATTTGCTCAGTGCCAATGGAAGAAGTGAAGAAGAGCAACAGCAAAAATTGGAAGAGTATAAAGATAAACTGCAACGGGTGTATCAACTTGGCGCACATGTTATTTCTGAAGACCGGTTTTATACCTACACCTTAAAAGGCTCTTTCGAAAAAATGCTCAATGACGTAGAAACTACATCGGCTTATGAACTCTATAAACATCTTCTTCAACAAGAAGAGGCACGAAGAAGCAAGCAGAAATCAAAGCAGCAATTTATGGGCAACAGGTAAGATATTTATCGATAGAGCAAGAATACTCTTTTAATAAAATAGCAATAAAGAAGTTGGAAAATCAAGGCACGAACTACAATCAAAAAATATGTGCATGCCTTTCTTGATTATAAAAGTAAGAGTCTTTACTTTACCTCTTTGGGGGCTTGCTGGCATAACACTGATATATTTTTTTCTTTGGGTTATTAAAAATACTCCACCTCTTGTACGAAAAATAAGTTTTCTATCCCTTACTATCGGAATATTAGCAATAGAAATCTTCCTCCGCATGAATGGTGCGGTTCCTGGTTTAACTACTTCTTTTGAAGAAAGTTGCCCAGGCATAACCATTATGCCAATAGACTCTTTAGTGGAGAATCAAATTATGGTCTGTGATAGTGCCGGCATAAATAAATTCAACCGCTCCAATACATTACCATCCATACAGCCCCTTAATAGTGATGGCTTTCGTAGTCCCTACGAGTTTTCGCAAGCCACTATTGATTCCCATCATGTTCGCGGGAAAAAAGCTATTTTTTTTATTGGCGACTCATGGACATATGGATTGAATGCTGATTCGGGCTATTCTTTTGCGAGTATCCTCGATCGGTCTGAGAAGTATACTATTTTAAATGCGGGCATTCCGGGTACTGATTTGCCTCAATACAAAACTATTGTAAAGCAGTATATACTAAGTGGCAAGCTAAAGCCCGATAAAGTGGTTGTTTGTATTAGCCGAAACGATCTTCAGCATATACCCGACAGAAAACTTACACCCGGAATTCTCCTTCAGTTTTGCACAAATGCCGGAGCGTTTCATTCTTACTTTTCTGATCAGGATACTGTTGTGGGGGGGGGCGCGAGATACTTATCGGTATATTCTTGACCGATATACTATTATAGGTATTCTAGGCGAAGGGTGGCTTGCTAACATAATTGGTAAATCAGTTGTTGCTTCGCGTCTGTTAGGCTGGCTTGTTAAGTCACCATTTATTCATAATACATTTTTCAGTTCCCTAAAAATAGAACAAAACCAATCTAACAGATACATTGAGCTAAAAGACCCAACCGAAGGAAATATTCAAGAAATTAAAAATGATTGCGAAGGTGGAAATATACCAGTGGTATTTATTCTACTACCAAGTAAATTTTGTGCCGGAGAAAAAACCGCACCGAAGTTTAAAAATGTAATTTCCCTAAATAATAATGTTGTACCTTCCTGCGACTACCCAGTCGGTCAGGATGACCACCCTAATAATGCGGGACATTATAAATTATTTGTTGCGATTAAAAAAATATTGGATAGTGGTGAACAACAGGAATAAATATGTAGAACGCTCTAAGGACAGAATTTATTTTTCTGTAGCGCCTTATCAAGTAACCCCACAAACTTTAGTTGTCCTCTGCCATTAAAATGACAATCTACATCAAAGACACAATCCTGCTCTTCTACAAAGCCATTAAATGGAAAATGAACATATGACCAAAGATCTTTAAATGCTCAGTCGAAATGTTGGTTATACTCTTTTGTGCCGTAGCTTTTTATCTGTGGGGTTGGAATAAACGCAATCGAAATTAAAAATGCAGACAAACAGGAAGCAAAACATAATTCAGTATACGTTTCATAAAGTCGCTCTTTTCTTGACTTGTAAATAATTAAAAACAACCAAGTTAATTTGAAACCCGATTTCGCAAGCCCGAATTTATTTTAGTAGTATTACTATTAAGTATATAACAGAAAAAAATGACTCCGGAACAGGTATTTAATTTAGTGGTAACCAAGGAATTTCCGGCTACGATGGTTCATTTCCTTACGGACCGGTGCAATGCCCGCTGCCCGTTTTGCTTTATAGATTTTAATTCGCCACAGCACGGCAAGAATGAATTGAGCTTAGAGGAAATAGAAAACATAACACGTCTGCTCCCGCGCTCGCTCACGAACATAAATTTTACCGGTGGTGAACCTTTTTTGCGCAGCGATATTACTCAGGTAGCCACTGCCTATTTTACAAATTCGGCAGTAGAGAGCATTTTTATTACCTCCAACGGATATTTTACCGAGCGAACAAAAAAGTTTTGTGAAACCATTCTTGAAAAATTTCCTGACAAAGAAATTTTCATTGCGCTTTCAATAGATGATCTTCCTGAAAAACACGATAGCATTCGAAAAGTAAAAGGCTTGTTTCAAAAATGTATGGAAACCTTTGCCATGTTGAAGCAACTGCCTAATGTGCGCCCTTCGGTATCTATCACTATTTCGCAAGAAAACTATCAACATGCGCAGAATATTTACGAGTTATTTCTTAACCAATACGATGTAGATGCAGTGCAATTGATAATGGTGCGCAGCGAAGGTGTTTTTAAATTTGATGAAACATTCAGGCAGCCCATGTTGCAGGTATACGCTAAACTGACTGAACGTTTAAAGGAAGACTATCGAACCAATCGGCTGAAAGGATTTAACCGAAACTCTTTAAGAGGTAAAATACTCAATCGCAAAAATGAAATTTCAAGAAGCGTGCTTACAGAATATTTGCAATCGCCTCATTATATGCACCCTTGCCGGGCTGCTGCTCTGTTTGGAGTGATAACAGCTACAGGCGATGTATATCCCTGTGAGATATTGAACAAACCGCTCGGAAACTTACGCGAATACAATTACGACTTAAAACAACTTTGGAAAGCAAAAGCCGCTGAAGATGCCCGCACCTTTATTTCTAAAACTAACTGCAACTGCGAGTACGAATGTGCAATGAGCGTAAATATTCTTTCCCATCCTAAATATCTTCCGTCTATCGCTACGGGCTTGATTCAATAGATGAAAGAAGTAAGCATCATTATCCCATCTGTAAAATGGGAACCTTTTACCGAACAGTGTGTTACTATCTGCTCTGCTTTATTTCCAGAATCAGAAATTATTCTAGTGTTGGAGAATGATGTCGCTTTAAATTTTTCTTTCAAAAATCTAAAGGTGTTGTATCAAGGAGGAGTAATATCAAAAAAGAGGAATGTTGGCGTAGCTGCTGCCACAACTGAGTTTGTTGCTTTTATTGACAGCGATGCTTTTCCTCATAAAGATTGGTTGAGCAGTGCAATAGAAACTCTTAAAAACGATAAGACTGCCGGCATGATTGGTGGCCCTAATATTTCACCACTTACTCAGCAACATCAAAGAAACCTGGTAGGCATGGCAACTAAAAGTTGGTTGGTGGCAGGCAAGTGGAATTTTTATAAGTCGGAAAAATCATCTGCGCGGTATTGCGATAATCTGCCTTCGTGCAATCTTGTTTTAAGAAAACAATTATTTGAACAGCTAAACGGAATGAACGAAGCATTGGAAGTAGGTGAGGATACTGACTTTTGCGCGCGCATGATTGCAAGCGGATATCGAGTATATTTTAATCCTAAAACCATCGTGTATCATTATGACCGAGAAATTGCTGCTTATTTTCGTCAGCGCATGGTGCGCGGTGCAGGTGTATATGAACTTATAGCCGGCAGTTCGGCACAAAAGAAAAATCTTTATACCTACTTATTACTCCAACCGGTTTTTACTCTCTTGTTTTGGTTGTCGTTTCCGCTGGCATTTTTTTGGCAGCCCTGGCTTTATGTAATGGCAATGATTGGTGGACTGTATTTGATGCTGATAGTTTTCGAAGCATATAAAAACAGTACAAGCTTGAAATATTTACCTATGGTAAGTGCGCTGATACTGGCAGGAAATATTTTACCCGGGGCGGGGTTTATTCTAAAAGCATTTCATCTTCTGCCTTCGCTGAGTTCTTTTTACAGGAACGACCAACTTTAATTTCTCAAACTAAATTTCCCAGAATGCTTTGGTAAGCTTCGCAAGGCTGCCAGCACTGCGGGCAATCACCCTTCCAAATCTCCTGCTGAAGTTTTTTGGCTTCAGGCAAGTTCCATATTTTTTCCAAATCGTAATCATAATCCCGAAGGCTTGCTATTTTTTTATCGTAAGTAACGCAGGGATAAACATTGCCCCACGAATCAATAAAGCAAGAAGAACTTAAGCTATGACAACGAACCGGAGTTTTGCCAGTATGAAGATATTTCTCCACCTTGCCTAAGTATTGATTCTCTAAAAAACTTACCGGACCCTTAGTAACACCACGCGATTTTCGGTACTGCTTTAATTCATCAATAATTATCTCTTGCGAATTATTGTCCATTAAATCATTGGTGCTGTTATTATAAAAATGAGATGACTCATGCGCAATGTTTACATGAAAGTCTTTCGGGTGAAGATCGGGCAACACTTTTTTTACTGCATTAAAAGTTTCTGCGTACTTACCCGCATTATGCTTTGATAAAGTCATTCCTAAAACAACTTCCACTCCTTTAATTTTTTGCAATTGCCGGAACGTATCAATTTGTTTTTTCCACCCGCCTTTTATTCCCCGTATCTCATCGTTGGTTTCCTCATC
>CAMBIM010000101.1 GCA_945867505.1 Chitinophaga pinensis | reverse complement strand
AGTTCAGTAGAGATTGCCTACCTAACCAAAGTAACGTTACCCGATTTTTCAATTACGCTCCCGCTTGAGCAAAGTCCTTTTACGCTGTATACGTAGGTAGCTACATCAGCTTCTATGCCGGCAGGTATTCTGCCATCCCAGCCATCGCTAAGGTTTTTGCTTTCGTAAACCAATTTACCCCAACGGTCGAACACGCGGAAGTAATCTAACTGACGCAAACCAATGCCGCGCACATAAAGGAAATCGTTTTGCCCATCGCCATTTGGTGTAAAGGTATTCGGCACATAAACCATATCCGGCTCGCAACTAACCACGCGTATCTTCACCGAATCTTCGCTGTAACAACCATACTGATTGGTGGCGCGCACATATACTGTTTGGTTTTGTGTGGCAGTAAGGAAAGGTCTACGGCAGTTTACACAGGTCATAGGGTCTACATCTCTCCAAAGGTAATTCACATTATCGGGCGAGGAAGCATACAATTGTATGGTAGTACCAGGAGTAACGGTTTGGTCGTCACCGGCTTGCACTGTAGGGTTTGGCGCAATAACTAATTTAACCGAATCGGTAGCCGCAGTACAGGTAGAACTTGAAACAGTTACATAAAAAGTATAGCTACCCGGTGGCGGACTGGCTATTACATCTTCGGTATTAGTAGCACTTAAATACCTAGCAGGCGACCAGACAAAAGAAGTATCGTTAAATGAAGCATCTATTACTTTTAAATCAATAGGCAATACCCCATCTTGACAAAGCAATGTATCACGCACGTTTAGGTCAATAGCCACATTGTCTATTACGTAAACTTTTACAATTCGCGAAATAGTACAACCTGTAGAGTTTCCTCCAGTTACCCGGTAAGTCATTGTATCCGGTGGAAACACTTTAGGGTTAACTGATGTGCTATCGGATATATACAATCCGGGAGTCCAAGTAGCTGCGCTAACACCAACTCCTGCACTCAACTGTAGCGTATCGTTCGGGCAAATTTTAAATGATATACCCGGAAAAATTGGAGGCAGCTTGTCTACATTTATCTTAATTGTGTCGCTGGCTACACAACCAATGTTGGTAGAAGCGGTTACATACAAAGTAAGAGTATCGGGTGCCGAGCAAAGCACATTCTTACAAGTATCGCAATTTAAATACGTAGGCGATGGATTGGATGTCCACTGAAAATGGTCGCCATACGGCAAATTCAAACCAACATAATTTCCTTTACAAACAGTAGTGTCATCTGGCAAATTAGGATATGGAATTAAACCTACTACTACTGTATCAAAGTTGTAAGCTACAGTGCAGCCTAAACTATCTACCAATGTATATACAGGGTAGAAGTAAGATATACCATTTGCATCAAAGTCAGCCTGCTGCGGATTGTAAACGTGCGTGACGCCAAAGCTATCGCTCAATACCGTTCCATCTCCTAAGTCAAGAATACTGGATACGGTAGACTGCGCGCTTCCAAAAATAGAAACCGTAAGGGGTACACAGCCACTATCTGGAGATGCCTGAAAATTTCCGATAGGGCCACGAACGCGAATTAAATCGATATACGTTTTGGTATTGGTACAACCCGAAGAGTCAAAAGCAATAAGCGTAACATCATAATCACCGGGAAAGAAATACACATGTAGCGGATTGTAAGCGGTACTGGTATCGCCATCGCCAAAATACCATAGCCAATTTAAGTCTGTACGGTTAGTGCTGTTGTAAAACTGCACCGGAAATGGCGGGCAAGGAGAGAAAGTAGTTGTTACATAAAAATCAGAAATAGGCGTATCTACATTCATAAAATTAGGCACGAACAAGGTGTCTTTACAGCCAATAGCTGTGGTTACCACCAAAGTAACATCATACACTCCCGATGAACCATAGGCATGAACTGGGTTGGCATCGGTTGAAGTAAAGCCATCGCCAAAATTCCACAAACTGGTGGCATAACCACCACCGGATAAATTTTGAAAACTAACCGCCTCACCAGGACAAACAGCTGTATCACTGTCAAAATCGGCAAATGGTTTCTGCACTGTAATGTAGTTGGTTTTAATTCTGTAAGAAACACACCCGTTTGAATCAGTCATTCTTACTTTAACGGTAAACGTACCAGTGGTATCATAGGTATAAGCTGGGTTTTGAAGAAAACTTGAATCGCCTGTTCCTAAGTCCCAAGCCCATGCGGTAATAGTGCCTAAGAAACAAGTGCTCGTATCTGTAAAAGCTACGCTCATAGGTCGGCAGCCAATAGTAGGCACACCGGAAAACCCAGGGCGAATACCCAAAGCAGTGATGTAGTTTATCTTTACAATACTATCGCCACACGAATCGGTAGGGTTGATAAACAACTTAACGTTGTAGTAACCCGGAATAGAGTATGTATGTGTAGGGTTTTGAGCAGAACTTGTGCCGCCATCGCCAAAATCCCAACGCCATGCGCTGGCAAATACCGAACTATCTATAAAATTAACCGCAAATGGTACACAGCCTTGAGTAGTATCCGATGTAAATTTTGCATCTGGAGTACCAATTGGTAAAACTTTAGTTGTAGAATCTGTGCAGCCCGTTACCGCATTATACACGGTTAACTTAACGGAGTAATTGCTTTGTGAAGGGTAAGTATGTGTAGGGTTTTGAATGGTTGATGTAGTACCATCGCCAAATTCCCAAAAATAAGTATCTGCTCCTATTGATAAATCCTGAAAGGTAACCGAGTTTGGGTTTGAACAGCTAAAATCAAAATCAAAATCGGCTTTAGGAACTACTATCTCAATGTAATCGATGCGCACAGTGTCGTTAGCGCAACCTTGGTTACGTACAGTGAGAGTAATGGTGTAAATACCGGTGTCGGAATATTCGTGAATAGGTTCAAAGTTGGTACTGGTAGTGCCATCGCCAAACTCCCAAAACCAAGTAGTTTGAGGGCCTACTCCGTTTGTGTTATTAAAGAAGCTGACAGGTTGTTTAATACACTGCACCAAAGGGTCTGCAGTAAAATCAGGAATAAGTTTATTCCCTACTAATATGTTATCATTAAACACCACGCTATCTGTACATCCTGCAGCATTAGTAATTATCAACGATGGAATAAAAGTTCCCCCTGTAGAATAAGTATGAGTTGGATTAGCTACTGTGCTGGTAGTGCCATCGCCAAAATTCCATAAGTAAGAAGTAATAGGCACATCAGACTGGCTGCTATCTGTAAAAGTTACAAGCATTGGGGTGCAACCTCTTGTAGAATCTACCGAAAAAGCTGCATCAATTCCGCCTACACCAATATAGTTGGTTAGTGTAACCGTGTTTACGCAACCCTGGCTATTGGCCACACCTAAACTTACAGTGTACGAACCATCGGTAGCATAGGTATTCGATGGATTAGCAAGAGTAGAGGTATTTCCATCCCCAAAATCCCAGTAATAACTGGTAGCACCGCTTGCTGAAGAAGCAAAGTTTACTAAAAATGGTGCGCTACAGCTAGAAGTATCGATAGCAGTTATGGTAAAGTTAACCGGACTGGTAACGTTTATTTGGGTGGTTTGCGTGTAAGTATCTGTACAACCATTGTAAGTTGCGGTTAATGTAACGGTATAGCTTCCGTTAGCTGCATAAGCATGCGTAGGATTTTGCAAGGTAGAAGTTCCACCATCGCCAAAACTCCAACTCCACGAGTTGGCAAAATTAGAGGTATCGGTAAACTGCAAAGGTATGCCACTACAGCCATTATTCGATTCGGCATAAAACCCTGCTTTAACTCTGGTAACTTCTATATGTGTATAAGCACTATCTTGGCAACCAAACGCATCGGTTACCACCAAAACAGGATCATAAATTCCATTGTTATAAATCTGTGTAGGGTTTTGTTGGGCAGAAGTAGAACCGTTGCCAAAATACCAAGCATAGCTAATATTTCCGTTAGGTGATGTGCCGCTACCGGTAAAAGATACAATTTGAGGAGCAGTGCACGATTGAGTAGGCGAAGCTGTTGCATTAGCCGTAGGGCCGCTACCTATTACTACATAGTTAGGAATTATCTGACTGGTTTGGCAGCCGTTGCTATCGCGCGCAACTAAAGTAACGTTATAGCTACCGGGTTGCAAATAACAATGGTCTGTATTATAAGCCGAAACTGGCAAAGTGCCATCGCCAAAATCCCAAACATATTGGGTAACAGGGCTTTCGCCAGGTATGGTTTGGTTGGTAAAGTTAACTAAGTGGCAAGGTTGCACACAGCCATTTCTATTAGGTGCGGTAAAGTTTGGTGCAGCCGGTTGAAAAATTCTGATTTGTAAAAACTGCGTATCGGTAGTTGAACCGTTGGACACTACTAACCTTACGTTTTTAATACCCGGTTGGGCAAATGATGCCGTAGGGTTTTGTGCTACAGAGCCGTTACCGTTATCAAAATCCCATGACCATGAGTTAGCACCACCGGTAGACTGGTCGGTAAAACTGATAACTAAAGGTGGGCAACCAAAAAGTTGCGATGCTGTAAATTGCGCATTCAACTGGGCGTTAGCCCCGTAACATAATACCAGCATTAAAACAAGTGTAATGATCCTTCTCATTATTTGTTCTTTTAATTTTTAGATGCTCAGAGCTGTTGCCATTGTTGCATCGGTGTAAAACAATTCCTCGGGTTTCCTACGTTTCTTTAACTGCTGATTAGTTCAAAATGTTTCAAACAACTGAACACATGGATAAGTAAAATACATGTATAAAATTGTATAGAAACCCTCTGAATAACGTTGATATACAAATAAAACCAAAGCTGTTTAGAATGACAGCTGATCTTGTCTAAAATTACTAACACGCTGTATGGGTTTGTACAGGAACAACTGGATGGGTTACAGCTACAATTCTAAACATTCTATAAGTTAGCCACTTACCGGATCAAAGTAATACTTCCAATCTCCTGTTTCTTCTTGTCGTTTAGGTAAGTAATAGTAACCTGATAAGCAAACACCGCAGGGTTTTGCATTACTCCTTTGTAAGTTCCATCCCAACCTTCAAACTGGTTGTTGCTTTCGTAAACCTTCTCGCCCCAACGGTTGAAAATTTTCAAATCAATGGTCTTTATACCTACTCCATAAATCTGGAATACATCGTTGTTTCCATCGCCATTTGGCGAGAATGAGTTGGGAATATAAACGGGCTTGCCGCCATCTACCAAAATAGTTATGCTGGCACTTGCCGTGCAAAGACCGTTGTATGTAATGGTTAATACATACTGTGTTTGTCTGCCATAAGGGGTAGCTATAGGATTAGGGCAATCAATACAACTTAAGCCAATAGAAGGACTCCAACTGTAAGAAGTAATCGTGCTATAAGGATACGGGCCAAATGCAGAAGAAAGATGAATACTTTCGCCCAAATCAAGCGAAGTATCGCTTGGCAATACTTCGGCAGTAGCATCAACGGGTTCAGGCACAATAGCAGTAAGTGTAGTATCGCAACCAAAATTATTTACAGCCAATACTAAATGGTTTCCTGCTTTAAGGTTGTAAAAATCTCCGGAATACTGCAACACACCACCATCTACTGCAAATTGGAAAGGTCCGTTTACAATAGGGCTGCCCAAAATAAACAATGCTCCATCAGAGTAATCGGCACCGTAACAAGAGGTAGAATCAGTTGTAATAAAATAAGTATCACCAAGTGGTGCTGCTACAAACACCGTATCAACTAAAGTGCAACTGTTAGCATCGCTAACCAGCACCGCGTAAAAGCCCGAAGCCAAACCTTCAATTACTCCGTTGGTTGGATAGAAAACGGTACTAAATCCATCCTGTGAAGCAGAATAAGTATAAGCTGGGGTTCCACCAGAAGGGACAGCAGTGATAGTTCCGTTCTTATCGCCCACACATTTTACCTGTGTAACTTGTGTATTGAAAATAACAGAACTTGGTTCGTTCACATTTGCTCCACCGGATGCTGAACAACCGTTAGCATCGGTAGCGGTCACGGTATATAAACCAAGACCTACTCCTGTAATATCTTGAGTTAATCCTGCATTTGACCACATGTAAGAATAAGGACAAGAACCGCCCGATACATTAGAGTTTACTGTTCCGTTGTTTGCACCAAAACACAAAGCATCTGTTGCCGTTGGTACAACTATTATTTGTGCAGGTTCAGTAATAGTTACCGTGGTTGTAAAAGGACAATTGTTTGCGTCAGTAACCACAACTGTATAAGTACTTGCCACTAATCCGTTTTGTGGATTATTTCCTGCAACTCCATTCCATGTGTAAGTATATGCACCGGTTCCTCCGGTTGGTGTAATAGTTGCACTTCCATCATTTCCACCAAAGCAACTTACGTTAGTAATAGTTTGATTGCCGAAGGTAACAGCCGATGGCTCGAAAACAGTATTGGAAGAAGAAAGGTAACAACCGTTTACATCCGTTACTGTAACTATATAAGTTGCAGCAGGAAGATTGGATGCTGTTGAATTATTCAACCCCGCATTATGACTCCATGAATAAGTATAAGCCGATGTAGTATTTCCGCCACTTACGCTAACCGTAACAGAACCGGTAGAAGCACCGTTACATAATTCATCTACCACAACCGGTGCACCAAAAGAAAGAGCCGATGCCGGTTGATTAACTACATACGTTGCGCTAACGTTACAAGCATTTGCATCAACAACCGTTACGCTGTAGCTTCCAGCTATTAAAGTTGAATTGGTAGCAGAATTAGGTCCGGCAGGATTCCAATTGTAAACAAAAGGTCCTGTGCCTCCGGTATGTATAACAGTTATAGCACCAGTATTTCCACTAAAACATAAAACATTAGTAATAGAAGGCGTGTTCAATATTAAGGCTGCCGGCTCTGTAACCGAGAAAGATGAAACAGATGAACATGAGTTTGCATCAGTAACGCTCACTGTATAGCTACCTAGCGGCAAACTGCTTATATCTTGTGTGGCAAGACTGTTATAACTCCAAGCATAAGTTAGGTTAGGAACTCCATTAGTAACGGTAACATCAATTGCACCATCGCTTCCGCCAAAACATTTTACATTGGTTACTACTCCTGTAATTTGAATAGCAGCAGGGTCAGCTGGAGTAACGGTTGCTGTAGCTGTGCATGAACTATCATCAGTTACCAGCACCGTGTATTGTATGGCAGATAAGTTGTTAGCCGTTTGCGTGGTTTGGCTAGATGGAGTCCACAAATAATCAAGAGTGCCTATTCCACCATTTGGTGTGGCAGTAGCACTACCATCAGCATAACTATTGCAACTTGGATTTATAACGTTTGTAATGCTAACCGTTAATCCTGTGGCAGGTTGAGCTACGTTATAAACGTTTGAAGCAGTACAACCATTGGCATCTATTGCGGTTACCGTGTAAGCACCGGCAATAAGGTTGTTTGTTGTGGCGGTATTTACCGAACCTGAATTACTCCAGCTATAAGTAAACGCACCTGTTCCTCCGCTGTTAGTTACGGTAATTAAACCAGTATTGCCGTTAAAGCAACGCACATCTTGTATAGTAGCGTTGCCAAAAACAATTTGACTAGGCTCTGTAATTACTATAGAAGCAGTTGCACTGCAACTATTGGCATCGCGAACTGTAACTGCATACGTGTTGGCCGCAAGGCTATTAACTGTTTGTGTAGCGGGAAGCGAATTGCTCCAAGCATAAGTATATCCGCCTGTTCCTCCATTTGGTGTAATGGTAATAGAACCTTGTGTTTCGCCAAAACAGGAATCATTAACCGTAGCCGAAGTAAAAGTAACTTGCGTAGGTTGCGTAATACTTGCTGTTGCCGAGCCTGTGCACCCAGTAGCATCAGATACGGTAACTTGATAACTACCCGGTGCAAGATTACTTGCTGTAGCTAAGTTACCTGTAGCGGCATTGGCACTCCATGTATAGGTAAACGGAGTTGTACCGGAAGCCGAAGCCGCTAGAATACTTCCGTTGTTAACACCAAAACAAGTAGCATTGGTCGGTGTAGCCGTTGGTGCCAAAGAACCAATGTTTACCGTTATGGTATCTTTCTTTAAACAAGCACCGCCATTCATGGTTACAATATAGGTAGTAGTTACTGCAGGGGTAACGTTTACGGTTTGTGTATTGCCCACATTTGTACCGGCTAAAGTAGTCCAGACGAAACTTGCAGGACCGGGAAGTATTGTGCCGCCAACAGTAGCTGTTAAAGGAACAATAGCGTTAGGGCAAGAATTTTTATCAGGCCCTGCTGTTAATGTTGAGTTATCTACCTGCACAGTTACCACACCGTTGCCCGGACAAGTTCCGTTAGTAATACTTACATTATAGTTGGTAGTTGCAATGGGGTTGGTTGTTGGGTCGTGTATAGCAGGATTGGATACTGCATTAGCACCGGTGCTAGGAGTCCAAAGAATGGTATAGTTATTTAGGTTAGGTGCGCAATAGTTAAACCTAACGTTAGGACGTAAAGTAGAAGTGCTTGGCGCAGTTGATGTTCCGCATTGGTCTGCAGCACTAGAGAAAGAATATAAGTAACTTGTAAAAGCCGTATTTGTGCAGGCCGCTTTGTTGTTCTGGTTACCAAAAGTAGCTGGATTGTTCCAGCATATATCTATGATAATATTAGATGTTCCATCCCATGCAAATGGAGTTGAAAGTGCAATACCATTTAACACCCCTGCTTGTGGTTGATAAGGATTGGGTGAGGTATAAACAGTAGTTAAATTCTGCTCCCAAGTAGTTAAACTGGTTACACTAGTACAAGCCATCTTGATGGTAAAATTTTGCAAAAAGGCATTACTGTTAAACACCTTTATCCAAAACGTAAGCGCCTTAATAATACACGGCCCGCCCAAAGCAGGACCTAATTCGGCAGCTGTAAAAAGCATTTGGTTTCTTCCGCTCTTTAAAAAATTACCAAACAAAGTTGGCGGCTGTAATGATGTTCCTGGTTGCACTACGCTATCAGACCCAATAAATGGAGTAAACACGTTACCGTTACAAGGCGGGCTTGCCCCACAACTTACAGGCAAAATACTACAATCTAACTGTACTGGTTGCCCTGGACAAACTATTGCCGGCACAGCAGTTACCGTTACAGGAACAGCTATGTTACTTACGTTTATCTGCACATCATCCGTCTTGCTGCATCCGGCAGCATCGGTTACAGATAATGTAAAAACCGTATTAGTAGAAGGCGAAACTGTTGGGTTAAGCGTAGCACCTCCATTGTTTGGTGCAGGACTCCAAGCATAAGTATAAGCACCCGCAGGGGTTACTGTTCCATTTAAAATAATTGTTTGGTTATTACAGATAACCGAATCGGGCCCTGCGTTTACCGTAA
>CAMBIM010000100.1 GCA_945867505.1 Chitinophaga pinensis | reverse complement strand
CCCAACTAAACAGTTAAGCGTATTGAATGCTGCTCGCTTCCATTTATCAGTATCTCGCCAAAAATTAATTGAGATTTGATATTGGGAATTTGGAATTGTACCAATTTTCGGAAGGTCAGTCGATTTAATTTCAGTTTCTTCCAATACATTATAACCCGCTTCCTGCAAAAGAAAAGTTACCTCTTCTTTGCTCAACTCTTCTCCTGTTGCAATAATAGTCTTCACCGGTTTGCTCAAATCAACCTTCCATTCTTTTATCTTCTTTGAAGTATTAAAATACGGCTTGATGGTTTCAACACATCCGGCACAGTGCAGCGTAGTAGGTAGAGTTATCGTGTTCATCTTAACCGTTCTTACTCATTGCAGCAAAGTTCTCATAGAAATACGGCAGGGTTTCAATGCCTTTGTAATAATTAAACAAGCCGTATTTCTCGTTAGGTGAATGTATAGCATCGCTATCTAAACCAAAACCAAACAATACGGATTTAATGCCTAATACTTTTTCGAACATAGTAACAATAGGAATACTGCCTCCGGTGCGCAAAGGGATAGGCGTTTTGCCAAACGTAGTTTCCATTGCTTTAGATGCCGCTTTGTAAGCAATAGAATCGGTAGGCGTAACAGCCGCTTCACCACCATGGTGCGGCATTACTTTCACTTTAACCGAAGCCGGTGCAATCTTTTTAAAGTGAGCTTCGAACAATTGCATGATGGCTTCGCTCTTTTGGTTCGGCACTAAGCGCATCGAAATTTTTGCATAAGCCTTTGATGGCAAAACCGTCTTTGCACCCTGACCGGTATAACCTCCCCATATTCCATTTACATCTAGTGTTGGACGTATGGAAACTCTCTCAAGAGTAGAATAACCCTTCTCTCCCAAAACATCATCTATATCTAAATGCGCTTTGTAATCATTCAAATTAAACGGAGCGTTTGCCATAGCATCACGTTCTTCCTTGCTCACTTCATCTACATTATCGTAAAAGCCTGGGATGGTTACTCGTCTGTTCTCGTCATGTAAAGAAGAAATCATATCACAGAGAATATTGATGGGGTTTGCCACCGCACCGCCATATACACCGCTATGCAAATCGCGGTTCGGACCTGTAACTTCAACTTCTAAATAACTCAAACCACGCAAACCCGTAGTGATGCTCGGTACATCATTACTTATCATTGAAGTATCCGAAATTAAAATTACATCGGCTTTAATCTTCTCTTTATTTTCAATGGCAAAGGTTTCAAGGTTTACGGAACCAACTTCTTCTTCGCCTTCTATCATAAACTTTACGTTGCAGGGCAACACACCATTCTTCATCATCATTTCAAATGCTTTAACGTGCATATACATTTGCCCTTTATCGTCACAAGCACCACGTGCGTATATATTGCCATCCTTAACTACAGGCTCAAACGGAGGCGAGTTCCACAGATCTAGAGGGTCGGCAGGTTGCACATCGTAGTGTCCGTAAACTAAAACAGTAGGAAGTTTATTATCAATTATCTTTTCGCCATACACTACCGGATAGCCTTTAGTTTGCATTACTTCTACTTTATCAGCTCCCGCACTTTTTAAATGCTCCGCTACAAACTGCGCAGCGCGGTTTACATCAGCAGCATATTTCTCATCGGCACTTATTGATGGAATACGGAGTAAATCCAATAATTCATTCAAGAAGCGTTCTTTGTTTTGCTCAAGGTATGGTTGTAGTTGTTGCATAGTAGATTTTGAGGGAGCGAAAATAGAAAAGGTTGGGAGTTGATTAAGAACTTAACCACTCATAACGTTTTATGAAATAAAAAAAGGGCTTCGTTTTCGCGAAGCCCTTTACTTAATCAGCATTTAAAACTTAATCTGTAACCGAAAATCTTTTGGTTACTACGTTCTTTCCGTCTGTCAACAATAAAAAGTAAACACCAGCCGGTAAATTATTTCTTTCAACAGCAACACGGTTTTCACCAGTTCTGCCTTCTACTTGCTTTACAGAAACTTCTTTACCAGTTACATCGGTAATGCGCACTGTGTAATCCGCATTTTTTTCTGCCATAAAACTAAACACGGCTTCGCTGTTCATTGGGTTTGGAACAATGCTTAACGAAGAAACACTGCTGCTTAATTCGTTGATAGCCGTTGCGCAACCACCTTGAGTAGCATTTAAGTTTGCAGAACTGTTAGCAGCCGTATCAACCGCAACACAAGTTCCACCGTTTGACTTTACTCTTAAATATAAACGCACTCCCGTTTGATCAAATAAACTGGCAGGAATAGTTTGCCCGTTAGCCTGACCATTAATCCATGCCTTAACCGAAATAGCCAGTTTATATTGACCAGCAGCATCTGTAGTAGTTCCGCTAAGATTTATACAGCCATCTTCATTAGAAGAATATCTTTTGTCGGTTTGGTTAACCGCCCAACAAATACCGCATGGCAAGTTTTCTATACTAATAAATTCAAGACTATCTACATCCTGCTGACCTAAAAAATTAAATGAAGAGAACATGGCAAACTGCATAGCACTGCTATATGCTACGCCTTGCTCTGCACAGGGAACCGTATTAGGTGCCTGAAAACCACCGCCTGAAGGACCACCTGTAACTTGGCAGGCACCGCTGCCGTTGCTACCACATGATTGTGCGCTAACCTGCATCATTAAAGCTGATGCTGAAATAAAACATAGTGTAAAGATTAATTTTTTCATTTTTTGAGTTTAGATTAAACAATTGCGAAAGTTTCGCGGGTGTAAAACAAAAAAGTCCAACCGAATTCGGCTGGACTTTCCCGTTAAAGTTTTCAACAGCAATTATTCAGAAATAACTACACGTTTAGTAACCACATTTTTACCATCGCTTAAGCTGTAGAAATAAACACCTACAGGCAAGTTGTTCTTTTCAATAGTAGAAGTATTTACGCCAGTTCTAACTTCAACTGATCTTCTCAATACCTCGCTTCCAATCATGTTAGTCAATCTTTCTGTCATTACACCTGAATTATCAGCGTAGAAAGAAACAATGGCTTTGTTGTTGAATGGGTTTGGAACAACAGTTAAAGAGTTAATGTTAGAGTTAACATCATTGATGCCAGTTCCGCAGTTTGTTGGAGTTCCGTAAGAAACAAAAATGTTTGAGTTAGCTGCTTGACCTGCAGTATCAACAGCAGTTTCTGAATCACCAGCGTTGTTTACTCTTACATAATAGTAAAGGTTTGCAGCACCTGCATCTGTAGAAATTGGAATACCCGGAGCTACTGCTCCAACAAAAGCTGTAACAACAATTTTTAAGCGGTATTGACCAGGAGCAGAACACGTAGTTCCGTTCACCTTAATGCAACCGTCTTCTTGGTTACTCCAAGTGTTGTTCGTTTTGTTGGTAGCCCAGCAAAGTCCTGCTGGTAAGTTACCAAGAGAATCTATTCTTAAGTTTTGAATTTTTAAAGTTTGACCCGCAAAAGTAATGGTATCAAAGTTTTTGAATTGAATTACAGTTGGAGCTGATGTTCCATTAATTACAGGAGGCAAGCTATCAGAAACCGGAGACAAGCCCGGCTTAGTTAACAAGCCATTTGGAGAACATTGAGATGAGCCTGATGGAGAACCTGTATTACCGCAATATTGCGCGTTAGTGTTTACATACAAAAGGCAGAAAGAGAAGAGTGTAAAAATTACTTTTTTCATGTGTTGTTTTGTTTTAGTTTAATGTAATGATACAAATATAAATAATGAATTGTGTAAGGCTCAAAACTTATTCACAAAAATTTAGAGCAAAGTGGTTGTTTTATTGAACAACCACTTTGCTGTTATGCTTTCCTGTTGCAGTTTGAATGGTAACCACATAAACACCTTTGCTTAAATCGCTTAAATCAAGTTCTTCGTTAAAGGTGCCGTTAAAGTTATTCATCTTTTTATCTTCTACTGTTTGACCAATAGCGTTTGAAACCAGCAAGCGAATATCCTGTGTTTGATCGGTAGCAAAGTTTACTTTGAATTTACCATTATTAGGGTTTGGATAAACGCTAATATCGTAAACCGAATTATCTGCCATATCATTTAAGCCGGTAATGTTAGAAGGGGCAGTAGCTACACGGCAGAATGGGAAATTGGCATTGTACACTTCAGCTGTATAAACTCCATCGCCTAAGTAAGGTAGGAATTTACCGTTTTGACCAACTACTAAATTGCCATTATAATACCAGTCAACTGCAAAGCCGCTTGATGGAAAAGGAGAAACGAACTCCTGCGTTCCGGTAAAAATAATATTAGCACTTCCGGGAGCCGCTTGACCAACTGCAATAGGGTATGGCGCAGAAAATTCCGAGCAACCTGTTACTGTGTTAGTAATTTTCAATTTGTAATCTCCCGATACTTTTACCACCAGAAAAGAATCAATAGTAGCAAACTCGGTAGTATCGTTCAAATACCAATTGTAGCCAAAGCCTTCTACCGGTGGAGCCAATGTAAGCGTGGTTGAATCGCCATCGCAAATGCTATCTACCGAAGCAGTTAATACTGGAACCGGTGCGGGTGGGAAAACAATTACGCTAACTGTTTCTACAAGGCTTGAAGTAGCCACTGTATCAAAAGTTACAGAAACGGTAGAATTAGAAACCACGCTTTGAACCTGATTAGGAACGGAAGGTGTTACGTTATGCGTACCACAGTTATCGTCTGGAGAACCCAGTGGGTTACCACCTTGTGGAGGACCGGTATCTTCATCCCAAACCTGAATAGCCAAAGGTGTAGCGCAATTATTTTCAGGAATTACCAAATTAAGATTATTGAAGGTTACCGCATCTTGGTCATTACCAGCACCTCTATTATTAAACCCTAAAGAAGGAATAATAATGTATGGGTCCGGGTTTGACAAGCCGGTTAACTCTTCTACATCGCCCGAAAAACCACCGGTAATGCCAGCAGTAACATTCTTAACACGGTAGGTATAGTAAGTAGTAGTAAGTGTAAGCGGAAAAGTATCCGGCACGTTATAGTTCACTACCCCCGGAGTTTTAATTGCCGAAGTTCCTCCGTTACCATAGCTCCAGTTATACGAAATAAGGTTAGGGCAATTAGTATTAGTAAGTGTAGCATTTAAGTCCACAGTTAAAGCATCGCAAGCCTTTAACACACAAGCTCCGCTGCCAATGCTAAACGATTGAGGACACTCCGAAACACTTGGGAAAATAACAATAGTATCACGGTAAGTTTGCGCCTGACCATTAACGGTTACGTTACCAATTGGCGTTCCAATTGCTATTACATCTGCCAAAAGGTTTACTACAATATAGTAGGTTCCGGGTGCTACCGGTGTTCCGCAAAACTGAACACAGCCGCTGGTATCGCCTGCCCAAACATCATAAGTGTTATTAGGGTGGTTGGCCGAAGCACTTACGCCTGTAGGTAAACCTTGTATACCTACAATAGTAAGTTTATGTAGCTCTACCCTGCTGCAACCAGAACATTGCGCAAGTGTAGTAGGGTCTGTTAGTATTCTTGGAGCATAAAAAGAAATAACCGCGTCATAAGGTTGCCCGGCTGTATCATCAGGTGCTGGGTTACATAAACCACCCGTGGGTTTTTGAATAGCACAATCCACCGGAGTGCATTGTGTGCATTGCGCACTTAGCCGTTCAGTAACAGCAAAGAACACAATTAGAGAAAGAAGTAAAAATTTTTTCATTACAGTTTTTGTTTTAGATGCGGTAAATATATAGAAGTAAATTTAACGTAATAGGTTGTATGAAACCCTTACAATAGAAGCAATAAGACAGACGGTGTTAAGTTCGTCACATCACTTCAACGCAGGGTCTGCGCCTTGCCACCCTGCGCGAGCGGTATGCACATTTTTCTTTTACAGACACAACATAAATCTATACCATTTAGCCACTGCCGCAGGGTATCCGCAGAGCCGGAAGAACCTGCGGGAAAAAGGAATTGCAAATTGAGGGCAAGAAAATTATTGGGTGACCACTAGTTTTTGCGTAACCCGGCTATCTCCGTTTATAAAAGTGGCCAAATAAACACCAGCCGAATGTTTAGACAAATCCACTTTTGCAACGCCATTGGGCAAAATAAAATCTTCTAGTAAAATTTGCCCATTAAGGTTGGTCAGCACATACTTAGTTTGGCTGGCGTAAGAGGAACGAAAATAGAAAGTACCGAAAGAGGGATTGGGGAAAATTTCCACCCCAATTGGTTTGATTGCTATACTCTTATTGCCGGCAATATAATCACCAAGTTTGCGACAAAAACTATAGGAAACTAAAGCATCAGTGGCCTCTGTGGCTAAGTCTTTTTTATAGCCCGTCATTGTAATACAAATACTATCGCCACCATTATCGCTCACTTCTACCGTACCATATTGTGCTGCTTTTACAAAAAACTGGTAGAAAGATCCTTCGCTGTATGTGCCGCCCTTGAACGAACCATTGTTCTCGATTGGGCCCGCTTGCATTACCGGATATTGATACGGTAGGTTTTGAGCAGTAGTAAAATCACCATTCGTTCCATTATCTATGGCAAACATATGCGCATCACCATTTATAATAAACATATTTTCGATGGAACTATCTCGCATAAACTCACTTAATTCTGTTCGTTCGGTAGGGTTTAATGTCCAGTTATCGTCAAACTGACCATACCAAGAGTACGAACCTACCCAACAAACCATTAACTTTCTATCTCGCGCATCTACTAATTGCTTTTTAAACCATTCCTTTTGTACCGGCCCCATAGCTGTAGTATCGTTACGTTGACGCTGACTTCTTAAATCGCTTATCACATATTTTACGCGGCCTATTTCAAATGACTGATAAATGGCACCGGTGTCGGAACCCTGGCGCACGGGAAAAGGGTAATGTGGTATATATTCACGATAAGCCTGTGCGGCACTTTTTGCGCCTACTACATCTTGCCCGTCATCCGCATTGCCACAATAATCATGATCATCCCAAACATTAACTAAGGGTAATTTTCTAAACATTTGGGCTTGTAAAGGTCTTGTGAACACTCTGTCCTCATATGCATTTCGATGCACATTTACATCCGATGAATTAGGATCTGCATAGTGTAAATCTCCACTATTGATATAAAACAGTGGATTAAAATTCATGAAATCATTTTGTGTTTTTGTATTTGGCTCCCGATTACAAGAAGCGGCTATAAAGGTATAGCTCGATGGCCCTAATTCAGGTGTACGAAATGTGCCAATATCTTCAGCGCTGGTATCTGCAATGCCGTCTGATTCAATTTGGTAGTAATAGGTAGTGGCTGGCTGCAGTCCGTTGACTGTAAAACTTGCCATAAGGTTATTTTGCAAACTATCAACTATCGCAGTATTGCTAAACAAAAAAGGCGCTGTAGGGGGATTAGCAGTAGATAAAGCCGCCCTAACATTATTGCTATTCGCGCTTAATTTGGCTCTTAGGGCAACTGTATTTGGCGTTAAACCTCCACTTACTAACCACCGCACTTCATTCTGCGAATACGAAACGAAATTCAGCAATAGAATAATTGAAGCTAAGATTGGTTTCATCAGATTTTAATTTTCACAATATTATTCAAAATAGATTACAAAATCATTACTCAAATTTTACACAAACAAAATGGTTATAAAACTCATTACCTCTAAAAAATCTGCCTTATAACTTCTGTTGTTTAAACACATCTTCCGAACAGTTGTGGTGGTAGCACCAACAACAAATGTATAGCTTTTACTTGTTGGTGACGCACCGCAGAGCCGGTGCTATAACACCAACAAGGGCGGAATAGGTTGTATGAAACCCTTACAATAGAAGCAATAAGACGACTATAATCTCTATTGCTACCAAGTTTAATCGTTAACATATTGGCATACCTTTTTTTCTATCTTGCGCGCCTCAAAAAAACGGGATGAAAAAATTCTTCGCTGCGCTGTTGTTGTTAGTTACTGTTTCTGCATTTGCCCAAAACCAAAAAGGCTCGGTAAAAGGGTTTATTTACGATAAGGTAAATGGCGAAGGCATTCCCTTTGCTACCGTAAAAGTAGACAGCACCGAGTTTGGCGCTACTACCGATGACCAGGGCTTTTTCTTCATTCCCAACTTAGCTGTAGGCAATTATAAAATACTCATCAATTACATTGGTTACGAGGCGCAAACTGTTGAGGTAGAAATTAAGAAGAACCAAACCAACAACCTTAAACTTTTCCTTACCACTAAAAGTGTTGAACTGAAAGACGTAGAGATTAGTGCCGAGCGGCAACAACGCTTAGCCGAAAGCCGCGTTTCGGTTACTTCTATTTCGCCAATGGAAATGCGCAGAATGCCCACTATTGGTGGCGAAGCCGATATTGCACAGTATCTGCAAGTGTTACCCGGTGTAATCTCTACCGGTGACCAGGGCGGGCAGGTAGTTATTCGTGGAGGAACTCCTATTCAAACTAAGTTCCTTTTAGATGGTATTACTATTTACAATCCTTTTCACTCTATTGGTTTGTTTTCTATTTACGAGACGGATATTATTAAGAACGTAGACGTATACACCGGTGGTTTCCCATCGCAGTATGGTGGAAGAATTTCGGCTGTGGTAGATGTAACCACCCGCGATGGTAACCGCAAAAAAGTAAGCGGTAAAGTAAGCGCCAGTCCGTTCATGGCGCACGCGCTGTTAGAAATTCCTATTGTAAAACTAAAGGAAGGAAGAAACACCAGTGCTTCGCTTATTCTCAACTCTAAAATTTCGTATCTCGACCGTTCGTCAAAAGTATTATATCCTTACGCTAACGATAAAGAAGGCCTGCCTTACGCCTTCTACGATTTCTATGGTAAATTTTCGGTGAATGCCGGCTTAGGAAATAAGTTCAGCATTACCGGATTTAACTTTCGCGATAACACCAATTTTGATGTAGCCCGCTACCAGTGGAATACTTTTGGCGTAGGAGCTAATTTCTTAGCGGTGCCTAAAAATTCTAACCTGTATTTTAATACCCGCGTTAGTTATTCGCAATACACTATTCAATTAAAAGAGAAAGATGATGCCGCCCCGCGCAAAAGTACTATTGGCGGTTTTGATATAGGGATGGACTTTTCTTACTACTTGAAAAATGGAGAATTGAAATACGGTTTAGCCGTAGAGGGCAGCAAAACGGTGCTTGACTTTACTAACCAGTTTGGTAAGAAAGTAAACCAAAACCAAAACACTACCGATTTAAGTGCGTATGTCATGCTCCACAAATACATTAAAAAGTTTGTGATAGAAGCGGGCGCGCGTTTTCAGTATTACGGAAACATACAAGCTGTATCTCCCGAGCCACGTTTGAGTATGAAGTATAACATTACCGATATGGTGCGCATT
>CAMBIM010000099.1 GCA_945867505.1 Chitinophaga pinensis | reverse complement strand
ATCAAAATTGAAAGTAGTAGTTGGTCCTTCAAAGGTTTCGGTAAGCAAAAGGATTTGTTGCTGTGCACTAGCCAACGAAACAACAAGACCTGTAAGTAAAAGTGTAAATAGTTTTTTCACAGTTGTATTCAAGTCCCCTTTAGGGGATTTAGGGGTGGTTTATTCGTTTTCGTAAATTAAATTACCATCTAATTCTCCTACAATCTTAAACTCTGTTCTGCGGTTTTGTTGGTGGCAAGCACAATCGCCACTCTGGTCTTGAGGACAGTCGGGATACTTGGCACAATCATCCAGCGTTTTTGTTTCGCCATAACCTTTGGCGGTAATCCGCTCTTTAGGTATTCCCTTTTCGTTAATCAAATAGTTCACAGAACTCTCCGCACGTTTTTGCGAAAGGTTAAGGTTGTATTCATCGCTACCTCTAACATCGGTATGCGAACTCAACTCAATAATAATGGTAGGGTTTTCTATCAATATGTTGTAAAGAGTATCCAGTGTTGTTTTTGATTCGTTACGCAAATCTGATTTATCGAAATCGTAATAAATATTGTTGAGGCGGTAAGCTTTGTTCTTCTCTAGCTTCTTTAAATAAATATCTACCACCTGCGTGTCGCTCTTGCTTAAACCAACCGTGCTGAACTGTTGCGAAGAAGCGAAGTAGCCATCTTTAGCAGCGGCAACTTTGTAAAGTTTTTCCGGCTTCAGGTTAAAGAAGTAAGGCGTTTCGCCTTTAGAAGAATCGTTGGCAATAGTTACATCACTCTCCTTTATATTATCGCTACGCAACGAAAGATTGATGGCCGCACCGGTGATAGGTTGTTGGGTAGACTCATCTATTACACGGCCTTTAACCGCCAGCCAAAACCTTCTATCATACTTATAACTGAAAATATCGAAGCAGCAGGTTTTCCCGCGCACCGAGAAAATACCTGGACGGTTAGATACCAAATAACCTTCCTCGCTGTTCTTAGAATAGCGGTAGTAGTTATCATCGCACGCGCTGTTGAATGGTGCGCCCAAGTTTTCGGCACTATTATTAAACTTCCCGCTAACATCGCTGGCACTTTTAAAAATATCGGAACCACCCATACTTATAAAGCCATTGCTGCTGAAATAAAGCGTAGATGACTTTGAATCGTAGAAAGGTGTTACTTCATCGCGGTCGGTGTTTATTTTGCTGCCTAAGTTGCGAGGCGTAGTAAACTCGCCTTTCTTGTTTACCTGGCTGTACCAAATATCGTTACCGCCTTTGCCGCCTTCGCGGTTCGATACAAAATAAAGCACATCGCTACCGTTGCTGCTTTTAGCGTAGTAAGGTTGCGTATTGGTAAATCCTTTCAGGTTTATTTCTTCATTTAGTTTTTTCCCTGCACCCCATTCTACAACTGTCATTTCGCTCTCGTAAATATCGCAGTTGGGTTTTAGTAAATCGCCATCGCAAATAGTGTAGAAAAATTTCTTGCCGTCTTCACTAAACGATGGATTTGAAATATGTTTTCCTTCTACACTAAAGGTTTTGACCTGTGTTTTTTCTGTGTAACTATCACCGGCAACCTTGCTGGTATACATCTTCATCAAGTTGCCTTCTTTCTTAGCATCGCTGCCATCAGCCTTCATTACTAAAACTGTATCGGAATTGATAGAAGCGAAATACAATACATCATCGCGCAATGCGGGACTCATATCTCCGTAGTTGGAGTTGACGTTTTTATCTAAGTGATTCAACTTTACAAACGGGTCGGGCTTGGCTTCTTTAATAGCAAAGTTGCAACCGTCAATTTCGGTGCGTGCCCATTTCTTCATCTTCTGTGCATCGTCAGCTTTATAAACTTTAGTAAAGCGCTTGAACATAGGAATGGCATCGTTGTATTTGCCTTGCATCTTCGTAGTAAGGGCTGCATAATAAAGTGCCAGTGTGTTCGATTCAGAATCGGCATCGTAACAACGCTGATAATAGACAGAGGCGTTTTCATAATCACGAGCTAATAAATACGACTGTGCAAGATTGAATAGAATAGATTTCTCTTCCGGTGCGTTCTCCAGTATTTTTAAATACAAATCGGTAGCCGAAAAAACACTTCCACTCTTAAACGCTTCGTCAGCCGCCTTTAAGTATTTTTTCTTGCTGAATTTTTCATCGGCTCTAGTAGACGCGAGACAGAAGACACAAGACACAAGAAGGATATATTTTATGGAAAGCTTCATTTCGTATTTCTCAATTTTCAAATTCGCTAATTCTCACATTTATACTCTACATCATCGGGCATGGCACCAGAATAGGAGTATTCAAACTCTTGTTCTTAAAGCAACCGGTGTAAATAATTGCCAACTCAAAACCGCCTCGGTTACCCGTAGCGTTTTTAAGCGAGGATGTATTAATGTCGTAAGCAAACATCAGCCTTGTATTAAATGCCTGAATACCGACATTGATAATAGCGGCATCGTTACCGGTTAAGCGATACCAGCCGCCAATGCTTGGTACTACTTCCGTTTTAGCAGTTTGCAGATGATACTCAAAGCCGGTTCCGAAGTTTATTTCTTTGGCTTTGTTCTGATACTGGAAAATGAAGTTGGGGGTGATGTAAAAGTTCTTCATGGCTTTAATGCGCAAGCCTTCGTGCACGGTAAAGCGCATAGGAAGTTTCACGCTCTTATCGCCAAGAAAACTTTCTCTAGGTTGTGCTAAATGATATACAGTTAAGCCGGTCATCATTCCCACTACATCATTAAAGGTTGATTGATGAAGTAGCCCTACTTGTAAATCGAAGAAGCCTTTTGGGTTAGTAAAGTTTTCACCGTTGCTTTGGCTTAAATCAAAATCGGCTCCTGAGAACTGTGCAGGGAAAGCCAGTTGCTGCCACTTTAAACTCTTTTGCGTGTAACCTAATTGAATACCCAGCCCGAGGAAGTGGCGGTGCGCTTTATCTAATCCTTTATTATAAGCAACAGAAACCATAGCACTGTTCATAGAAAGTTTTCCATCGCCACTTTTATCGCCAACAAACATAGCACCTACACCAAAAATATCGTTTGGCAATTTTGTTTGCAGTAGCTTCATATCAAAAGAAGCCGAGTAAGTATTAAAAGGGGCGGAGATGCTGCGCCATTGGTTGCGGTAAATTCCAGCAGCGCGGTAGCTGCAATCGTTAACACCGGTAAGTGCAGGGTTTAAATTCAGAGGACTGGCGTAGAACATACTGAAGTGAATATCCTGTGCAGATAAGTTCAGTGTAATAAGTAGACCTGATATAAAAAGTAGGCGTAGAAGTATTTTCAATCCGTAAATTTTAAGTGCGATTAAAAATAGGAAAACTTTTAACCGTGCAAAAAGTGAACGGGATTTATTTATTTTCGAAAAACAATTTTGAAAATAATGAAGACTGCTTTTATACTTCTGATTACATGTTTTACTTTGGTAGCTGCTAACTCCTGCAAGCAATGCGGTACTTGCCGTAAATATCCTGCTAAGGATGTCGAGCTTTGCAGAAGCGATTATGCTACTGAAGATTCTTATGCGCAGGCATTCCGTTATCAGGAAGGGCAGGGTTACGATTGCGAGTAGTCTATACCTTCTTCAACTTCGCCATATAAAAACCATCAAAGCCTGTAACGGCTGGTGATATTCTTTTTTCTTCTATTAGTTGAAACTCTTTGTGTCTTTCTAAGAAAGCCTTTACCTGTAATTCGTTTTCGCTGGGAAGAATGCTGCAGGTGGAATAAACCAACAGTCCGCCTTTCTTGAGCATAGCAGCATATTCATCAAGAATTTGAGACTGGGTTAGTTTTAATTCATCAATAAACTTTTTGGTCAGGCTCCATTTGGCATCGGGCTTTCTGCGCAGGACACCGGTACCGGAGCAAGGAACATCTAACAATATTCTATCGGCAAACGATTGAAGCAAACCTTGAAAGTGGCGCGTTAGTTTAGTGGCGTGCAAAGGCTTGATGATTTTGCAACCTGCGCGCGATGCGCGTTTCTCTAACTCGTTCAACTTCTTTTCATGAATATCTACAGAAAGAATTTCACCATCGTTTTGCATGAGTGCTGCCAGGTGTAAAGATTTACCACCCGCACCGGCACAACCGTCAATTACATTCATGCCCGGTGCTGCTTCTAAAAACGGAGCGATAAGCTGCGAAGAAATATCCTGCACCTCGAACAAACCATTTTTGTAGGCGGCATGGTTACGGAAGTTCTTCTTGGTATTGATGATAAGCGCGTTTGGTGCCAGCGGTGTTTCGGAAAGGTTAACGCCTTCGTCAACCAGCAAACGTTTGATGATTTCGAAGTTTGTTTTAAGCGTGTTCACGCGTATAGAAAACCTGGCGGGTGTATTCAGCGCGGCTATTTCTTTCTCCCAAGTTTGCCCTAATTCTTTTTGCCCCAATTCGTCCAGCCAATCTGGTATGCTCTCGCGTATTTTGCGGATGCTGTTAGCTTCTGCTATGCGCACAAGTATTTCTTCTTTATTTAAAACAGCAAAATCTTCCCAGGCGGGTAGTTCTGTTTCTTCCAGAATAAGTTTGGTCCCCAACAATTTCCATAGCGATACTTCGCCAAACAGTTCATCATTCAAACAAAACTCATATAGCCTTTTGTAGCGGACAATGTGGTAGACGTTATCGGCAATAAAGTTTCGGTCGCGCGCCCCCCAGCTTTTGTTCGATTGCAGCAGGTTGCTCACCGTAACATCGGCTTGCTTTTTATCCAGCAGAATATCTTTTAGCGCATTAATTACAGCCTGGCAAAGGTTGCGGTGTAGTTTCAATGTTTGTTTTTTAGGCGCGTGAAAATAAAGAAGCCTCCCGCAAACTTGCGGGAGGCTTTACCTTTGTGCCCGAAAGGAGATTCGAACTCCTACACCCTTGCGGGCGCTACCACCTCAAAGTAGTGCGTCTACCAGTTTCGCCATCCGGGCCTTGAGGGAGGCAAATATAATTTTGAATTGGAATTTATGGTCTAAAATGTTAGAGACGCTATAGCTTCAAGCGATGGTATCTCTTGCAGCACAAGTTTTCAACGGCTTACAACCAATCTTTTAAGCATGCTATCATAAGTGTATGAATGTTGCTCTTGAAACATTCGTCTGATTTCTTACTTTTATTCCGACACAAAACGATTTTACATGATGAAACTTTACAAAACACTCTTGAGTGTTGTGCTGTTGCTATCCGTAGCTTCTTCATTATTTGCGCAACAACCCTGCGATGTAATTTATGTTACCCCAACCGGTGCCAGCACTCCGGGTTCGGGTACGCGGGCTGTTCCTGCCAGTCTTAATTACGCCCTTACCAGTTTGGTTAATGCTACTAATTACAGAGTATGGTTAGCACAGGGGCTTTATACCACTACAGCCGAAATTACTTTGGTGAATAACTTAATTTTAGAAGGTGGTTTTGATGGCACTACCTGGATAAAGAGCAATACACCGGCTACGGTTATTCATCGCAATAATCAAATTGTTCTTCCCCCACAGGCAAACGGAACGGGTATAATTTTCGGCTTTAACGTATCGGGTTTTCGCTTACAAGATTTAACTTTAGAAATGGAAGTGCCTAACGGGGTAGCCTCTACTGCTTATGGCGTTTATTTAAATGGGTGTAGTAACTATAATATAGTACGTTGTAATATAACTTCTGCGAATGGTACACCGGGTGTTAACGGCTCACCGGGTGCAGTTGGTGCACCGGGTGCTAATGGGGCCAACGGTTTGCCGGGTTGTAACGAAAGTTGTGTGCCTGCGGGTGGTGCAGGTGGTGCTTTAGGTGGTGGAAACGGAGGTGCGGGTGGAAGATGGGCCGGTTCAGCAGCATCTAATGGTTTAGCAG
Organism: Chitinophaga pinensis; assembly: GCA_945867505.1. GTDB lineage: Bacteria > Bacteroidota > Bacteroidia > Chitinophagales > LD1 > Bog-950. The sequence continues at coordinate 3,570 of CAMBIM010000099.1, read as the reverse complement.
GTAGCTGTGGCGCTGCAGGAGGAAACGGGGGAAACGGCCCTAACTGTGGCTGTGGTTTATTTGGAAACAGCCAAAATAATGGTTGTGGAGGAGGTGCACCTAGTGGAGGCGCAAGTGGTGGTAGCGGGACAGCGGGAACAAACGGAACAAATGGAGTTGCAGGAACTATTACATTTCCGGGTTACTTTGTACCGGGTGTGGCGGGAACAAACGGAACAGCGGGAACAAATGGTTGTGGTGGCGGTGGCGGTGGTGGTGGCGGTGGAAGACAGCAAAATGGGAATGATGATATAGGTGGCAGCGGTGGTGGTGGTGGAACTGCCGGTACAGGTGGCACAGGTGGTAGCGGTGGCGGTGGTTCGTTTGCTGTGTTTTTATACGCTAATGGAGCCGGTGGAAATATTACAGATTGCCGTTTAGTTAACGGAAATGGTGGTGTAGGTGGTAGCGGTGGTTCTGGCGGCTTAGGTGGTGGTGGTGGTTTAGGGGGTAGTGGTGGCAGCGGTGGTCCATTTATTAGTTGTGGCTTTGCTACCGGTGCATCCGGTGGTAATGGTGGTGCAGGTGGTTCCGGTGGATTGGGCGGTAACGGGGCAACTGGTACAAGTGCGGTACTTTCTGAGACTGCAGGAACACCGGTTACACAAAGTAATATTGCAACTGTGCCGGGTAACCCACCGGTAATAAGTGTAGATAACCATGGCTGTACTAATTCTGAAGTTATTTTTACCACACCGGTTGCCGGTGCATGGAATTTTGGTGCGGGAGCAACACCACCAACAGCTAATGGTGCAGGGCCGGTTTCGGTTTTGTATACAACAACCGGTAGAAAATCAATCACTCTTGGAGGAACAAACTTTACCGATTTTGTAGAAATATTTTCTACCCAAAGCAATACCAATACTATTACGCATACCAACAACCCTGCTGCGGTAGGTTGTCCGGATACATTTAAGACAACCATTCTTGGTTCGCTTTATGAATGGGATTTTGGGCCATCGGCTTTGCCACCGGTAGCAGTTGGTGCAACTGCGCAAAACGTGCCTATGTTTTTTACAGCAGCAGGTACATATACTGTGGTGGTTTGGGTTACTACCCCTTGCTGCGGCAGAGTAAAGGATTCGTTGACGGTTACGGTGTTGCCTAACAATAATAACGTAGCACTAACTCAATCGGTAGATTCTGTTTGCCAGGGAACGCCAATTACTTATACCGCTACGCCCAATACTTATTTGCTCTATAACTTTTTTGTGAATAACGTACCGGTGCAATCTACCACCAGCAATACGTACGTTGCCAACGGGCTTAACCCTGGTGATAGTGTATTGGTAGTAGCTTTAGCCGGCATTTGTTTTACCAACCCAAGTGCGGTAGAGCGTCCGTTTATAAAACCAATTCCTGCACCGGCTACGGTAACGCACTCTGCCGATACTATCTGCAGCGGGCAGAATGTAACGTTTACCTCTACGCCAACCGGTTATGATTCGTACACCTTTTATAATGGTAGTAGTTTGCAGGTAAACAGTCCATCTAATACCTGGAAGATTGCTATAGGCGCAGGTAATTCAGTATCGGTTGTAGTAACCGAAAATGGTTGCAACAGTTTGCCAAGTAATTTAGATACGGTGTATGTAAAGCCTACTCCGTTTGTCAATATTTCTGTACCCAGCCAAACTATTTGCCAAGGGACTCCGGTAACTGTAACGGCTTCGCCAAGCGGTTTAACCAATTATGATTTTACTATAAATGCAACATCGGTTCAAAGCAGTGCGAGTAATACGTATACGTCTTCTACTTTTAATACTAGCGATGTAATTGTAGCTACCGGTTCGCTGAACGGTTGCCCAAGCTCGCCAAGTTCTTCTATCACCATTACGGTTAATCCTATACCTGCTGTGACGCTCACCAGTAGCGATGCGAACGATTCTATCTGCCAGGGCGTTTCGGTTACGTTTACCGCGAGCCCAGCCGGTTACACTACGTATAATTTTTACACCGGTGGAACTACCTTACTGCAATCCAGTTCTTCCAATACGTTTACCACTAACTTATTGGTGAACGGAAACAGTATAACTGTAGAAGCTATCAACTTAAATTGCCCAAGCCCCGCAAGTAATGCTATACAAACCGAGGTAAGCCCTGCACCGGTGGTAACTGTAGGGGCTGACGAATCTGCCTGTGTAGATGAACCATCAACTACACTTACAGGATTTACACCGGCTACTGGTGGTGTGTGGACGGGCACGGGAATAACTAATGCTTCGGGAACTTTTGACCCTGCTACGGCAGGTGCCGGAAGCCACTCGTTGGTTTATACATTTACCGACCCTAACAGCCTGTGCAGTGGTTACGATAGTATTGTGTTTGTGGTTAATGCACTGCCGGCAATTGTTATTCCTCAACCGGCAGATATTTGTGTTGGACAGAGCGCGCAGTTAAGCGCCAGCGGAGGAACCACTTATGTGTGGAGTCCGGCTGCAGATTTGAGTAATGCCAATATTGCCAACCCAGTAGCTACACCGGCAATTACTACTCCTTACTCGGTAACCGTTACCGATAACAACGGTTGCAGCAATACGGCTAGTACCACAGTAAATGTAAACCCAAACCCAGTAGCAGATTTTGCAGTAAATGATGTTTGTACGGGTACGGCAAATACATTTACTAATAACTCTTCACCGGTAGGTACTGCTTCTGCCTGGAGTTTTGGCGATGGAAATACTTCAACCCAAAATAATCCAACGCATCCATACGCCACAGACGGAACGTATAACGTTACGCTTGTTGCGCAATTGGGAAATTGTTTTGATACCGCTATCGGCACGGCTGTAGTTAACCCTGCGGCAACTGCTAATTTTAATGCGCTGCCACTTACTGCTTATAGTAATGGGGTACCAGTTGCATTTACTAATACCTCAAGCAATAGCGATACTTGGGCGTGGGATTTTGGCGACCAAGCCACCTCGGCTACACAATCGCCTTCGCACATTTATTTGCAACCGGGTGTTTACACTGTTACGCTAACCTCTAACAATCAATACGGTTGTGTAGATTCGTTGACTAAGCAGGATTACATCATTATTTATCAGCAGCCGATTGTATTTATTCCGAATGTATTTACTCCTAATGGTGACGGAGCTAACGATGAATTGAAAGTATTGGCCAATGGTGTGAAGTATTTTGATTGGAAAGTTTTCAATCGTTGGGGCGAAAAGGTTTTTGACAGCAACAATGTTACGCAGGGTTGGAATGGGTTATACCAAACCAAGGAATGTCAACCGGGTGTTTATACGTATACGCTTGATATAGTGTTTGACGATAACAGCAACCGAAATATGAAAGGCTCTGTAACTTTAATGAAATAAGTTGGTTTTATTTTATGAGGAACTTCTAAAAGGTAAACTTTTTAGAAGTTCCTCTGTTTTGGCAGGGTATTATAATTTAGCAACTGAAGAATGGGACAATACTCTATAAAAGAAGTAGAAACTTTATCGGGCGTTAAGGCGCACACATTGAGGATATGGGAACAACGTTACGATTTTCTTAAACCGAAAAGAACCGATACGAATA
>CAMBIM010000098.1 GCA_945867505.1 Chitinophaga pinensis | reverse complement strand
ATTTGCCTGCACTGCCTGCAGGATAATGTATTTGCAAAACCAAATCGGCACCCGAATAAAGTTTTATACCCATGTTGGCTGGCAAAAACGATGGACGAGAACCCGGCACCCAACCGGCTACTAAAATTGGTGAGCCGTTAATGCCAATTCCACCAAAACTGGTATAGCCAGGTCCGAGAGAGTTGGCATCTAAAACAGCGGCTTGTCCGGTAGTATCTTGATACAACAATACGTGATGAACAATAGAAGAATTACCCGGTAGCACTTCTATACCCGTTATAAATTCGGTTTGCAGAAGACTGGTGTTAATCACAAAACATTGATACAAATCACCCACTTGATTTGCCGGAACTGTAAAGTCAGGAATACGTATGGATAAGTCCGGTGTGCCTAAAGCAGAAGTATTGGTATAAACAGGTTTTGTCGGTGCCAGCAAAGTATCGCCCGAAGGTGCGCCATTCGATACCCAGGCATTTATTTTAATAATATCTCTGTAAGAAAGTATGCGCTCATCGGCAAAGCGGCAATACTTTGGATCCGGTGGCCAAGGCGGCATGGTTTTGCTGCTTATGGCGTTAGAAATATTAAAGCGTTGCGCGTAAGCCGTTTCATAATCCAGTAAAGTAAAAGGAGCTAACCCACCTTGGTGATGACAGTTAGTGCAACTGCTGTAAAATATAGGCGCAATGTCTGTACTCCAAACAGGGTTTTGTGCTTTTACAACAACGCTAATAAAAATTAGTAGGCAGGATAAAAGCTTTCTCATCATGTAGATTTAGTTTTTCTTGAAAGAGGATTGACTACCGAATATAGAATTGGTTTAAACAATTAGCTAACTCATTCAATTATTTGCCTCAAAGCATCAACCAAACAAAACTACTTGGCAACCACAATCCGTTGTATTTGTCTTTCACCTCTTGTTTCTAATTGCAGCGCATATACTCCGCTGGCCAAGTGCGAAAGGTCAATATCCACTGTATGCACGCCCGACATATACATTTGATTATCGGCAAGCGTGCTAACCACTTCGCCATCAAGGTTATACAGTTTTAAGTTTATTCTACCGGCATCGTTTAAGCTAAAGCCTGCTTTTACACCATTGCTGGTAGGGTTAGGGTAAACGGGATACAGTTTATTTTTAATAGAATAGAAATTGATTTCCTGAATACCTGTTGGCTCAAGGTCAATGTTTTCATCGCCTGCTTGGTAGCTTACCCACTGTAGTGGCAACCAATACATTTCCTCATCGGTATTTTCACCCCAAGTAATCGTTTGTGGGGGATTGTTAGGGTTGTTGATGTTACCTGTGGTGTTGTCATAACCGGCAAAAGCATGAATTTTGGTTCCTTGGGGCAAATTAATCATGCGTTTAAAATCGTAATTGCTTTGCCAGTTAAAATCCCATGAATCTATTTTTACCAAGGGCACAGTATCGCCATTTGGCTTCACCGCATAAACTTTCCAATTTGTTCCCAATCTATGCATGTGCGGCATGGTAGAAATCATACTGGCATTCTCAGGCATGGTGTAAACGCCATGAAATTCCCTTTTTTGGTTGGCAGGAATTGTAAATTGTGTATAAGGGGCTACTAATGTTCCAAAGAAAGGAATCATAACATGATTCTTTACATAACGGGTAGCAGGAGTTGAGGCAAAAAATAAATTGAACGAAGATGAATCGGATGTTAATACCGGTGATGGAGCATAATGTATTTGTACTTGCAAATCTGACCCTGCTTTTATGCGGTGGGCAATTCCATTGCTCAAAACCGTTGGCTTTTGACCAGGAACATAAGTGGGTAATTGCTTGTTTAAATTCCCGCCCAACAAAACTTGTTGAGTGTTTCCCGCGTAACCGTATTCCGGTGTAGCCGCGTCTGCTGCTGCGGCAGAGCCTGTGGTGTCTGCCCAAAACAAAGCGTGGTGTACCATTGAGGTATTCCCGGGACGCATTTCTAGGGCAATTAAATCTTTATCCTGCGTTAGACCGGTTGGAATAACAAAGTAGCGATATTCGTCTGTATTATTTCCCACAATTGTATGCGACTTTGCAAATGATATAGTCAAGTCAGGAACACCCACTAAAGAACCGGTAGGAAAAACCGGAAGCGCGGGCTCCAAAGTTGGATCTCCACGAACAGAGCCTTGCGTTACCCAATCGCTAATCAAGTGAATTTCAGAAGCGGAAAGTATGTTTACTTTTTGATACTGCTGGTAAGTTGGGTCGGCTTTCCAAGGTGGCATGTATTGAATACTGGTAACATATTTCACCAAACCATCTTGTGCTTTTACTTCGCTGTAATTACTAAGCGAAAATGGCCCAATTTCACCGGCACGGTGGCACGATGTGCAATGGCTGTAAATAATGGGCGCAATATGTTCGGCATACGTTACGGTTTGCGCTTGTGCAAAAAACGAGAGCATTAAAGTAAAAGCGATGCTTGTAAAAATTCGTTTCATGATTATGGTGTTTTGTTTTTTATTATGTAGCAACCAACTGGTTGTGTTTCTTTTATTGCAATTGGCTTTTGATGAAGAATACTTTCCAGCGCATCACGAAGGTAATGTTCTGTAATTACTGCCCGCTTCTTTCCAATATTTTCAAAACCATTATTGATTTTCCCTTTATATAACACTTGTTGCGTGGCTTTGTTTACCACAAAAATTTGCGGGTTGGTGGTAGCGGAAAACTTCTTTACCATTCGTTGCCCTTCATCGCGTTTCAATTCAAAGACTAATTGGTATTTTGCTTTAAATTTTTCAATGCTTTCTTTAGTTGAATATTCCTGGTTAGGAAAAAGACCCGTAAAAGAAATTCCTTTTGCCGAGTACTCGCTATAAAGTTGGCGCAATACCAAGGTTTGATTTTGACAAATAGGGCAACTTTCTGAAAGAAAAATGTAAACAGAAATAGAATCGGATGCAGCTTGCGTTTTTAAAAATGAACCAAGCAGGATCAGTAGAACTGTACAAACTTGCTTCATTTTCGCTAAATGCTTTTTAACGTTCATCTTTTATTTAACTGTTTTTTGAAACAAAGGTTTAATGAATAAATTCTACTGGGAATGTAATAGCTAATTTAAACTGTTTACGTTGTATTCAACCAGTTGAGCAATACTTTCAACAGATAGTTGAATCTTTTCATTTGTTGCGGTTATTTTTGAGACATCGAAAAAATTTATGCTGCAAGGATTAAGCATCTGGCTCAAAAGCATCTTATGCATATAAAATCGCCTATGAAAAATTTTTTACCCTTCTTGCGGGCTTCTTAATTCTAAACGGAAAAGAACAAATTGTTAGGCGATAAATTCTTTGGGTAAAAAAGCAGCTAGTTAAATTAAGGTTAAAACTCGTAAAGCGTAAGAGCATTTCTAAACTTTCTATCGGTCCTGATGTTTGGTTTGTATTCTTAAACAAAAATTAAAAAAATGAAAAAGACAGTATTAGCCTTCGCAGTTTTTATTACAACACTAAGCAGTTTTGCACAAACCAAAGATGTAGTTGATATTGCTATTAGCTCTAAAGACCATACTACTTTAGTTGCCGCTGTAAAAGCTGCTGATTTAGTAGGCACGTTAAAAGGCAAAGGACCATTTACCGTATTTGCCCCTACCAACACAGCCTTCGCTAATTTGCCAAAAGGCACTTTAGAAGCTTTGCTTAAACCAGAATCTAAAGCAACTCTTGCCGGTATTCTTACTTACCATGTAGTAGCCGGAAACTTAGATGCTGCTGCCGTAGTAGAAGCCATTAAAGCCGGAAAAGGTAAAGCTGTAGTAACCACCGTAAATGGCGAAAAACTTACCGCCAGTTTAGAAGGTAAAAATGTGATACTTACCGATGCTAAAGGCGGCAAAGCAACCGTAACTGCTACCGACCTTAAAGGTAGCAACGGAGTGGTGCATGTAATTGATGCAGTTTTATTGCCATAACAAACAACAATTGCTCAATTCAAAAAAAGACCCCGCGTTATGAGGGGTCTTTTTTTTGCCTTTGTTGTTAATAGTTTTGAAATTTTCGGGAAGGTAAAATGCACCACACAATCATTTCTGAAAGCAAAAGTATTTACTGACAGTATCTTCTCCGATTATAAACTTGAGGATGGGCTAAGAGCAGAAAAATCACTGTAACTGAAAATTCGCTTTTGTTCAAGCCATCTATCAAATTTTTACATTTCCATGACACTTCTCATTTAAAATTTCTCCTTCTTCGCCTCTGATGAAAAAATACCTCCCGCTTCTCGCTATTATAGTTTTGCTATCCGGTGTTGCCGTTTGGGTGGTAACGCATCCGAGCAAAAAAACCATTAACGAAACCGAAGGCAACTTTGCGGTAAAAGAACCGAAAGAAATTTCGAAAATTGTTTTGACCGATACCGAAAACAAAAAGGTGGAGCTTACCCAGGCTGCCGGTGTGTGGATGGTAAACGGGAAATACCCCGCTCGCGAAGAACTGATAAAACAATTGTTGGATGCCGTTACGCGCGTTACCTCGCTTTGCCCCGTGCCTACCGCAGCGCACGATAATGTAATACGCGAAATGGTGGGGCGACACATACAAGCGCAAATTTTTGATGCCGATAATAATTTGCTGAAAAGCTATTGGGTGGGCGGACCAACGGTAGATGCGCAAAACACTTACATGCTGCTGGAAATTGATGGCAAACCTGCCAGCCGTCCGCACATGACGTATGTTCCGGGAACAAAGGGCTACCTTACTTTCCGCTATAGCACCGAGGAAGAGAACTGGAGAACTAAGGTGTTGTTTAATTATAAAGTAGAAGAGATTAAGAAGTTGAGTGTAGAGTATTTTGAAGCTCCGCAAAACTCTTTCATCGTTACCCAAGTAGCTGCCGATTCTTTTGCACTTGCACCGGCCGATGCCAAATTTCAAATCAACGATTCGTATCAGCAAAATTTTATCCGTCAGTATTTAGAGTTTTATTCTTCTATTTACATTGAAGGCTTTGAAAACAATTATTCGGGGAAAGATTCATTGCTGCAAACCACTCCGTATTGCAAGTTTACCATTACCGAAAACGATAATTCGGTAAACAAGGTAAGCTTGTATAGAATGCCTTTAAGCAAACGAAGCAAATTGCAGTTTGATGCGCAGGGCAACGATATGCCTTTTGATATTGACCACTACTACGCCAGCATTCACGAGGGAAAAGATTTTGCCCTGGTGCAGTATTATATTTTCGGAAAGCTGCTGCGCAACTACAAAGATTTCTATTTCAAACCCACGAAATAGCCCAACCGTTTCAACGGTTTAAATACTTTTGCGCGCTGATGAATTTCTCCAATCTCCACCGAAAAAATATTGCTGAACAACTTACCTCGAAGCAATTCGATTTGTTGGTGATTGGTGGTGGCATTACGGGTTGCGGCATTGCGCTTGATGCTGCTTTGCGCGGAATGAAAGTGGCGTTGATAGAGAAAAACGATTTTGCATCGGGCACCAGTTCGCGCTCTACTAAGTTGATTCACGGTGGGCTTCGTTACCTCAAACAGTTAGAAGTAAAATTAGTGCACGATGTAGGCAGCGAGCGCGCCATTGTTCACCGCAACGCCCGCCATGTGGTTATTCCCGAAAAAATGTTGCTGCCCATTGTGCAGGATGGTTCGCTGGGTAAAAATTCTTCTTCGCTTGGTTTGTTGGTTTACGATTTACTGGCAGGCGTAAAAAAAGATGAGCGCAGGAAAATGCTTAACAAGCATGATACGCTTAAAGCAGAACCGTTGCTCGCCACCGAAAAATTAGTGGGTGGTGGGTTGTATTTTGAATACCGCACCGATGATTCGCGCTTGACGATTGAAATTGCCAAAAGTGCTTTTGACAACGAAGCCACACTTTTGAATTATACCGAAAGCAAAAGTTTTATTTATAACGATGTAAAGAAAATAGTTGGCGTAAAGGCTCTTGATAAACTTTCGAATAATGAATTTGAAATACGCGCCACCACCGTTGTAAATGCTTGCGGACCCTGGGTTGATTTATTGCGCAAGGAAGATAACTCGCTTAAAGGAAAGCGCCTCTTACTCACTAAAGGCGTTCACCTTGTTTTCCCTTATGAAAAGCTTCCGTTGCAACAAGCCGCTTATTTTGATGTGGGCGATGGCAGAATGATTTTCGCTATTCCACGCAACAACATTACGTATGCAGGCACTACCGATACGGTTTACAACCAAAGCATAGATAAACCACAATGCAGTAAAGAAGATGCCGAGTATTTGCTGAAGGCAATAAACACCATCTTCCCTACTGTGAGTTTGAAGAAGGAAGATATTGTTTCGAGTTGGGCAGGTTTGCGCCCGCTGATTTATGAAGAAGGAAAATCTGCTTCCGAAGTTTCGCGCAAAGATGAAGTGATGATTTCTGATTCCGGTTTAATTTCTATTGCCGGAGGAAAACTAACGGGCTATCGTTTAATGGCATCTAAGATTGTTGACCTGGTAGCGAAGAAGCTGAACAAAGATTTTGGCACTTGTAAAACCAAGAATTTCAGGCTAAGCGGAGGAGAGTTCTCCAACGAAGTAGATTTCTTAAAAGCATTGGAATTATTCTTAGAACGAGGAAGAAAAGCCATGGTTCCCTCCGAAAAAGTGAGAGAATGGTTTTTTAGATACGGAAAGAATGTTTCGTTTATACTGGATAATGTCATCCAACTTCGAGCTACAAATACTGACACCCAACAACTATTTGACATTGCCGAACTGCACTATTGCATTGCGCACGAAATGGTTGCCCACCCTGCCGATTTTCTAATTCGCAGAACAGGGAAAATTTTCTTTGATAGAGTAAATACCGAAAAGCAGCTCGACAGTTTGAACTCGCTTCTCTCCCAACAACTTCAAATAGAAAGTTCTTCTTCTCAAAAAAATCTGGCAGAAGTAAAAGAAGAATTTGAAGCGGCAGTTTTGTTTGAGTAGATTTTCCTTTGTTAAGGAAATAAAATTTATTGCCCGCTACGTACAATAATATTTCAAGCCTGCGTTTTAGTATCAAATAAAATACTAATCGATGGAACAAACTTCTACACAAGACCTTTTAATTCTTCACGCTTACGGAGAAACTACTCTTGAACAAAGAGAGTTTTTAGCCACCCTTCTCGCTAACGATGAAAATCTTCAGGAAGAACTGATGGAGATAATTCAAACCAAACGCGAACTTACTGCACAGCTAAAAAGTCCAAGCCAAACTTCCGTGCGCATTATCATGGAGCATAGCTACAAGACCGAGCATTTACAGGAGATTTAATCAATTCATTTCCTCCCAAAACATTTAATACCGATGCGGTTTCTAAAACTTTAGAAGCTGCATCGGTGTTTTATTTTTAAGTGAAAATTAAATTCCTACTTTTAGTTTCTCACTAACTATAGCCACATTATGAAAATTTTTACCCGCTCAAATTTTCTTCATCTGCTTTTAATCGTTTCTATTCTCTCTATTGGTTCGTGTTGCAAAAAAGAAACCCCGGAACCTACGGGCGATAATTGCAAAACCCTTCACCCTGTAATTTTTATTCACGGTTTTCTGGCTTCGGGCGATACCTGGGCCAATCAGGTTATGCGTTTTACATCAAACGGCTATTGCGACAATCTACTTTACGCTTATGACTGGAACAGCGTTGGTGGAAGTTCTGACCAAGCCCTACTGGATAAATTTATTGATACTGTTTTGGCGCGCACCGGTGCTACACAAGTTGACTTAGTTGGTCATTCGGCAGGCGGTGGTTACGGCTACGGTTATTGCGAAGATACTTCACGAGCAAAAAAAGTAGCGCATTATGTTCATATAGGCAGCAGTGCGCAAACTTCTCCGGCCGGTTTAAATGATGAAGTGCCTACTATGAATATTTCATCAGCCGGTGATGCCGTGGCAGGTGCCACTACTATAACAGGCGCAAGAAATATTACGCTTACCGATAAAGACCATTATCAAGTGGCTACCAGTGAAGAAACATTCACCGAGCTTTATAAATTCTTTAATGGTGGAACCGCTCCTGCTACTTCTTCTTTTACTGCGCAAAACGAGATAACCGTTTCAGGGAAAGCACTTACCTTGGGTGAAAACTTACCGCACAATGGCGCAACTATTCATATTTATGAAGTTAACCCCGATAACGGTTCTCGTTTGTCTGCTTCTCCAAACTTTACTTTAACTGCAAATGCCCAAGGAATATGGGGTCCGCAAAAAATTAATACCAATACTAAATATGAGTTCGAAGTTATCAGCAATGTAAGTGGCGATAGAGTAATTCATTATTACCGTGAAGGCTTTACACACACTAATCCACTGGTTTATTTGCGCACTATCCCTACCTCGGGGCTTGCCGGAACATTACTAGGCGGACTTTCTAATAATGATAACCAAAGTGTGCTGGCGGTTTTTACGGCCAACCAGGCAACCACTGCAGGACGCGATTCGCTGATTGTAGATAATGTGGTTTTATCTACCGCGGCAATTACTCCGGCTTCCAACACCATTATTGCCATATTTTTATACGATGCTAACAATAATCAAACAAGCGATTATACCGTTCCGGGATTATTTACTCTGCTAAATACCTTTTTAACCGCTCGCGATATGTATTTTCAAACTTCTTCGCCCTACGCAGTTCCATTGCGTTTCAACGGGCGAACATTGCACGTACCAAATCTAAAATCGCAAACAGACGGAGTGATTGTAGCTGTGTTTGATTGAGATACTAAATAATAAACTAAATATTTTAGTTTTATTTAAAAAGAAGTTTAGGTTTGCATTCAATAACCATTTAAAAAATCTAAAAACATGAACAAGATGGCAGACGAAAGAAAAGAAAAAATGAAAGCGCTTCAGCTTACATTAGACAAGCTGGACAAGTCGTACGGCAAGGGAACCATTATGAAACTTGGCGATAGCAAAGTGATGGGCGTGGAAGCAATTCCAACCGGCTCGTTAGGCTTAGACATTGCTTTAGGCATTGGTGGCTTACCAAAAGGAAGAGTGGTGGAGATTTACGGACCGGAATCTTCGGGTAAAACAACTTTGGCAATTCAGGCAATCGCTAATTGCCAAAAGGCGGGCGGGATTGCAGCTTTTATTGATGCGGAACACGCCTTCGATAAAACGTATGCCGAAAAATTGGGGGTGGATGTAAACAATCTTCTTATCTCTCAACCTGACGATGGCGAACAGGCTTTGGATATTACCGAGCACTTAATCCGATCGGGCGCTATTGATATTATAGTTATTGACTCGGTGGCTGCCCTTGTGCCGCGTGGAGAATTGGAAGGCGAAATGGGCGAGAGCAAAATGGGTTTACATGCCCGTTTAATGAGTCAGGCATTGCGTAAGCTTACAGGAACAATTTCTAAAACAGGTTGCTGCTGTATTTTCATTAACCAGTTGCGCGAAAAAAT
>CAMBIM010000097.1 GCA_945867505.1 Chitinophaga pinensis | reverse complement strand
TCACCAGAACAAAACACGGAGCCGATAAGGTAATGCGCGACTTAGTGAAGATTAATATCAAATCGGCAGCTATACACGGCAACAAGTCGCAGAATGCGCGTCAAAACGCATTGAACAATTTTAAGAGCGGAGAAATTCGTGTGTTGGTAGCCACCGATATTGCTGCGCGCGGAATTGATGTAGACAGTTTGAGCCACGTTCTTAATTACGAATTACCGAATGTTCCTGAAACTTATGTTCACCGAATTGGCAGAACCGGTCGTGCGGGTTTAAATGGTGTGGCTATCTCCTTTTGCGATGCAGAAGAACGCGCTTACTTAAAAGATATTCAAAAAGAAATTGGCAAACAGATTCCGGTAGTAACCGACCATCCTTACCCCATGAGTGCCGATACACCTTATGTTCCACCGGTTGACAACAAAAACAAAAGGTCAGGTTCACATTCCAAACAACATCACTACGGCAAACCCGGCAACAAAACAGGTGGTGGAAACAGCGTTGGAGGAAAGAAATGGCACAACAAATCAAGTAAGCCACAACAATAGGCTTGTTGACTGTATGCTATTTGAACAGCATTTCTCATTATCAACACATAGTGCTTTATAAATAGGTACTGTTTTGCTGGGTAGGAATGTAAATTAGAGTTACATAATTTATCACCCATGCTTACTGTTAACCGTACAACTACGTATCGCATTTTTTTAATTGAAGATAATCCGGCTGAAGTTCGCTTAATGCAAGAAGCCATTAAAGAAGCTGACTTGTTTAACGATATTGAATTGGAGTTTGCCTACGATGGCGAAGAAGCCTGCGAAACGTTGGATGTTTCTAAACTAATTGGCAAGCAGTACGACCTGGTGCTGTTAGATTTAAACATGCCTAAAGTAACCGGTAAAGAGGTTTTAGAAAAAATCAAAACCGATAGCGAATTATCAGCTACCCCCGTAATTGTAGTAACGAACAGCGATTACAAAAAGGATATGATTGAATGTTATCGCTTAGGTGCAGATGGCTATCTTCAAAAACCTGCTGATTTTAAAAAACTGATAGATTTCTTCGTATCGGTTAAACGTTCTATTGAAGTAAGAAACAAACTTTCGATTTACTACATCGAAAAAACTTACGATGAATTAGCTATGGCCAGTTAGTGTATCAGCAAACAACAACTTCGTCACTTCTGTTCTAAAGTTATCGGTTCGCTTTATCTCTACAAACTTCCCGTCTTCTGTCATTAGCCAGCATTTGCTGCAATATTCTAATGAGGCTTCAATATCGTGGGTAGAAAGAATAACCACCTTGTTCATCTCGCGAGAAACAGAAGAAAGCAATTCAAGAATCTCTTTCTTATTTCTAAAATCAAGAAAAGCAGTCGTCTCATCTAAAATTATAACAGGTGTCTGCTGACAAAGCGCACGAGCAATCAAAACCTTTTGTTTCTCCCCGTCACTTATTTGATTGAAGAGTTTGTCCCGCAGCTTTTCAATCTTCATTACAGAAATCACTTTCTCTAATTCAGCCAAATCTTCCTCGCTCAACTTCCCTAACCAGTTGGTGTATGGCGAACGCCCAAGCGCAATAAATTCTCTTACAGAAATATTATCCACAAAAATTCTTTCAGTCAATACAATGCTAATGAGCTTCGCCCTTTCTTGCACTGGTAAGTCTTCAAGTTGCTTCTCTCCTACTGAGATACTTCCGCTTACACTTTTCTGCAAACCGGAAATGGTTCTAAGTAAGGTTGACTTACCAATTCCGTTTACACCAAGCAAGGCAACCATTTCTCCTTCGTTGGCAGAAAAAGAAATATCGCGAAAAACGATTTTATCGTTTCCGTAACCAATATTTAATTTCTCTGCGTTTAGTTTCATTGCAGTTTACGTTGACGAAGTATTATCCAAATAACTACGGGTGCCCCTAAAAGCGATGTAATAGCGTTTACAGGCAAAATATTATCAGACCCCGGGGTTGATGCAATTACATTGCACAGGCCGCAAATAACTGCACCAATCACCGCGCATGCGGGAACTAAAATCTTATGGTCGGAAGTTTTAAAAGTTGCGCGGGCCAAATGCGGAACTGCCAAACCCACAAAACCCACCGGTCCGCAAAAAGCAGTAACGCTCCCTGCCAAAATACTGGTGCATAGAACAATCAATACTTTTGCATTGCGGATATTTAAGCCCGAACTTGCTGCATACGTATCGCCAAGCAGTAAAATGTTGAGTGGTTTTGAAAGAAAAAAGGAAAACGCAATTCCAATCAATACTACAAACGCGAGATAAAAAATCTGATTCAAATCAATATAACGGAAGCTTCCGAAAGTCCACAGCACATAATTCTTCAACGCCTCATTGCTGCTGAACGATTGCATAATTTCAATCAAGGCACTTATTCCACCGCCAATCATCAACCCGATGATGAGAATAGCCACTACATCATTCAAGCGATAAGAAATAAGGAAGTTCAAAAAGAAGATAAGCAACGCGCCTGCTGCTGCTGCAAGAATAATACTCCAACTACTCAATAAATGAATTTCGTGAATTCCGAAAGCTGAAGCCGCCAAAATAAAGATTGCCACCCCCAAACTTGCACCGGCACTAATACCCAACACATAAGGTCCAGCAATTGGGTTGCGAAACATAGTTTGCATTTGTAATCCGCTCACCGATAAACCGGCACCGGCAAGCAAAGCAGCAAGCGCAGCGGGCAAGCGCGATTCCAGGATAATGTTCCGCCATGCCTCGTTACCGTTTGAGTTCCCCGCAAGGATATGTAGCACTTCTTTATAAGGAATAGAAACAGAGCCCAAAAGTAGTTGCAAGAAAAACACAGCTACCATCAGAATGAAGAAGGAAGAAAACAGAATAGTATTTCTGCTGCTCATTTTAATTTTCGGTAATAATACAATTCGTGATTGGGCAATAGTTCGGGATGAAAAATAAATATCAAATCGGCTAAAACTATATCGGGATTCAAAGCACCCGTTTCCCAAAAGTCAAATCCACCGCTTGGCGTGTTGCGTTTATCATTATTGAAAATATTGGCGGTTTTATAGGCTTTAAAAAAAGTGTTCTTTTTATCAGCAGCTTTTACCTCTGCAAGCGAACGGGCAAAGCCGTTACACAACCAAATATCAGCATCAGCCGCTTTAGCATACACAGCTTCGTAATCTAAATTCAGATTCAACCCATTAGTTGCCTTTGCATCCTTCCATAAAAAGTTGCCACCAGCATCGGCAATTAACTTTGCCATATAGTTTTCTCCGCAAGGCATATACCATATCTCTTTAAAAGGAAGATTAGAAAAAACTGTTGGTTTCTTTGAAACGTTTTTCAATTTTTCTTTTAATGACAAATAATGTTTTTCTACTTCTTTAAAAATACTGTCAGCCTCCACTTCTTTATCATAAAATGCTGCGATAAACTTTATCCATTCAGCACGTTCTAAAGGTTCTTGCTCCATGTAGTCCAAATTCAAAACCGATTTGATGTGAAGAGAGTTCAACTTCTTCTTCATTTTATCGCCACCATCCCAATCGCCCGAAGTAAATACAAACGATGGATTCAATTCCACCATCTTTTCATAATTCAACTCGTTGCTGCCAACATTGGCAATTTGATTCTGCTTTACTTTCGCTACCACCTCCTTATTATAAATCAAATCAACATTTGCTACTCCAGAAATGGAATCCATTAAACCCAAACGCGTAAGTGTAGCAATATGATTAGTTGAAATACAAATGATTTTCCTAACGGGTGTATCCAACAAAAGTGCATTGGCAAAATCAACTGGTGCTGGTTTACCTTTCGGCAGCAAAATATATTGGGCAAATACTTTTGAACTATCTTTCCAACCTCTAACCGTTATAACTTTAAAACCATTATAGTAATCAACCGTAAATCCTTTGGCATACTTTACAGGAAGCGAAGCTTCTTTTACGCAATGTATTGTATGCGCTTTAACTACTGGTTTTCTATGTTTGCATGAAGCAAAATTAAAAGCAAAAAAAAACAGAAAGAAGACCACTGCCAACTGCCAACTGCCAAGTGCTAACTGTTTCCTACTCATGATTAAAAGCAAAGTTGCCTGAAATAATTCCGGCTGTGAAAGAATGAATTAATGTTCCACTTTTATCATACCTGTAAATGCGTGATTGCTGAACAAAGTCAAGTGCATCGCTTATGTAAATATCATCATTGGCTGGGTCAATATCCATAGCATAAATATTCTTCCCGCTGCTTGAAATAACCGGATTAACGGGAACAACATTCTCATCTAAAGTAAAACTGAAAACATCCTTATCAGCATAAACTATTTTTTCTCCACTTGAATTAATACATAATCGCGAAGGATGATGACTATAAGATGAATAGAAAAATGATTTCTGCACTACTAAATTTCTATCGAAGCAATAAAAGCCTGCATACAAACTATGCGCAGTATCTTCATCAACAGCTACCCAAATTCTATTGAGTTTATCTTTCACGATTCCTATTACATCTCTTCCTTCAAAAGTATTATTGTATTGCGTGGTGTGATTAGTAGTATTCACTTTTAGAAGTGTAGCAAAAGTTGATGTAAGTGTTGAATTGATTTTCTGTTGAACAAAAACATCATTACCAATTTTGAAAAGATTCTCCGTCCAACCTTGAGTAGTAATTGTAATTACCACATTACCCGTAATATAATTCAAGACCCAAATTTTCTTGGCGAACAATTCGGTTACATACGCTATACTATCATTAAGCGGTAAAATATTCCTAGGTGACGAACCGCTAATAGTTATGGTTCTTATTTTTTGAAAAGATGGAAGTTTCACCAATTCAATTTTTGCAGAGTTATTAACCACAATAAAGGCGATAGAATCTTTTACAAACATGCTTTGCGCTACATCGCCTAGAATATAACCGTTTGCAGATTGAAAAAGATTATTGGTTACTGCATTTGTATTTGGGTCGTAAAAAGAAACTTCGCCATTGCCGAAATTGAAATTGCCTTCGTTAATAATGTATACTCCTTTTCCGGTTGGCAAGTCGGTAATCTTGTCTTTGTGACAAGAAGAAATGAAAGAGATAAGAATTAAGAATAAGGAACTTCTTTTCATCAGCTAAGTTTAAATCGAATTGTTCCTTCAAAACTTCTTCCTGGCATTGCGTGTTGCAATACGTTTTGATACTGTGTATTTGCCAAATTATTTACACGAAATGACATTCCTATTTCGTATTTATTAATAGTAAAATCTTTTCCAACTTCTAAATCATTAAGAAAATAGCCTTTGAGAGTTTGCGAATTATCAGTGGAAGTAAATACATGACTTACAAAACTATTCACAGAACGCAAATAAAATTTGCGATACTGCAACTGAACACCGGCTACAACACGATGCAGCGGCACATAAATTAACTGCTTACCGACAGATTGGTCAAATTCACTGGCAGAATCAAGATTAGTTGTTTTGGTAAAAGTGTAAGAAGCATTAAAGTGAATTGCAAACTTCTTTGAGTTGTTTTCATCGTTTGTTGCATGAAGACTAGTTTCAAACCCGCGTGAAAAAACTCGCTTATAGTTTATAGGCATCCAGATGCTTCCTTGCGGAATCCACTGAATCCAATCATCTACATAAAGGCAGAAGCCATTTATGGAAAGGTCGATTTTTTTTTGATTCGCGTATTTGAAATTCATTTCACCGTTCCATGCCCGTTCAGTTTTCAAATCAGGATTTCCTCCTGGGTTCCAATACAAATCATTCAAAGTTGGGAATCGAAAATTTCGTGACACAATCATAGCTATGCTGAAAGAGTGCTTCGCATTCTTTGTTTGCTTAGAAAAATTGATGGCTAATTCAGGTGCAAATACCAAAAGTTTTTTGCCGACAATATCTTGTCTAAAACCAAGATGAAATTTCAAGCCATTGACTAAATAGTAATCAGAATAAAATTTCAAGCCAAAAACATTTCGTGATTTTGCTATACCGTACGCACGAACATTAGCTCGCTCCAAATCATAGTTCAATTCTGCATTTAAAACCAAATTGAAAGGGAAAGAATAAGTGGTGGTAAAAATATTTCTGAACGCATGCATGAAGGATGTTTCGTCTAATGAAATTTCAGGATTTTTATAGCGAAGTTTATCCTGAATGTAAGCAGAAGTAAAACTCAACTTCAGCAATTTGTATTTCGCCTTCCAATTTAACATAGAGCGCAGCGAAAAATCATATTGGCTTTCGCTTCCAATATCTTTACTCATGATAGGTGGAATTTGTCTATCCGTTTCGGTAAGCCACAGATAAAAGTTCAATGAATTGTATGAGTCTATTTTACCGCTAAACTGTTGCTGAAAAGAAAGCTGGCGAACAGCAGCGTTTGTTTGCTTTAAATAAGGATGACCCGGCTTAGAACTATTCTTAAATCGAAAATTATTTTCAGCAGTAAGATAACTAAAGCTTGTCAATCCAGAAACGTTTTTATGCGCGTATTGAAGTGATCCAATTCCTTCAAAAGTTTTAAAACTTCCTAAACGTAAACTTACATTGGCAGAAATTCCTGAATCAGTTTTCAATTTATTATTCATTTGTAAAGTTCCGCCTATTGTTCCGCGATAACCGGTGCGAACGAGTTCCACATCCTGCTGCATACCTAATGTAAAAAGTGAAAGGTCGCATTGGCCAAGCGAAGGTGAATTCAGTTTTATTCCATTCCACTGCACTTCTGTTTGCGAAGCAGAAGTGCCGCGCACTGCAATGGACGAGAGTTGTCCAACTCCATAATTCTTTACATACACCGATGAAAATTCTCCTAACGCATCACTCAATCTTTTCCCGTTCTGATATTTCATTTCAGTAAATGGCGATTGGAAATTATTAGAAGACAATTTTTCAATCTTTACTACTTCATCTAACATGACGGTATCTTTTCTTTGGGCTTGTGTATTTAGCAAGCAAACAAGAAATAGAGATGTCAATAGCGTTTTCATTCAATGATGAGCTTAGTCGTTTGAACGCCTACAGAGATAAAGTAGACTCCTTTAGAAAAGTATTTACTATTAAGTATTGAGTATTGAGATTGTATTTGTTCTTCCATCAAAACCTTCCCTGTTACATCAACCAACTTAAATTTTTCACCTACCAATTCTTCGTTTACTTTCAGGGTAACATCATTCGAAGATGGATTTGGGAAAATTCGTAATTCGTAATTCGTAATTCGCAATTCCTCAAATGCTGTAGTATTAACCTGATTGATAACTCCCACTGCATCTAAATCAAAACCGCTCGAAGCAAATAGTGTTGGGTAAGGGTCGTTTATCTTTTGTCCGAACTGGTCGTTAGTGGCGTATTGGTTATTGATAGAACCAACTGCATCAATCAAACGCACGTGTGTAATGTTGTTTACATCTAAACCAATCTCATTCTTTAGTTCCTCTAAATCGAAAGGAGTGCCAAAGCCGGAAACATACTTGCCTGCCAGATTATTTACCAGCGCACAATCAACGCCTGTCATTGGCACTTGGGTGGTATCCTGTATGTTTGAAGTAACCGGAAAGCGAAAGAAATTATTTCCCTCGCTGCTTACTTCTACAAAAGCAAATTCAAGAAAAGCTAAAGGGCTTTGTGTATAAAATCCATTTTCAAAAACAGCAAAGTCGAAACCTTGTCCATTGTAAATTGGGTTTGCGAAAGTGAGGGAAGCAATTCCGTTATCGCCTAAACTTACTACTCCGTTTTGTCCTGCCATGCCAATAGCGGAATTAGAACTACCTACCGTTGCATAACCGGAATCCGGCACAGCAATATCCATATAGCCGCGCTGAATTACACAACCGGTTGCCCAGGCAACAAACGCGGAACTATCTTTTGCAATAGCTGTTGTTCCGGCAACATTTGCCGCAGGCGCAAATTGCGCGTCTGCCAAGTATGTTAGTTGTAGAAAAAGCAGTAGAAGAAAAATATCTTTCATGAAACTCATTTTAATAAAGCGATGCCATCTTTTTAAACTATGGCATCACTAGCTCTAGAATTATTGCTTCACAATTTTCTTTACCAAAATTCCGTTCACGGAATTCATTCTTACGAAATAAATTCCTGGAGAAAGTTCTTCTGTATTTAACTCAAGCGTATTGCTTTCAATAGTCGAAATAGTTTTCACTAAAGTTCCTGTTACATCAAACAAATTAATTTGATTGATAGTAGCTGATGAACGAATAGATACGTTGCTACTAAATGGATTTGGATAAACCTTCACAGCAACGTAAGTAATTTCATCAAGCCCTGTAACACCCGCAACGTTTATGTAAACAACTGCGGTATCGCTTGCGCCTAAGGCATCGTAAACGCGATACACTAACGAATCAGTCGCAACAATCCCAATAGCTGGCGTATAATAAATTTCGTTGTTATCCACCGTAGCCGTAGCACCTGGAATAAGTGGCGCGCTTAATAACTCAACAGTTGGATTTGCAACTAAACCAGCATCATTAGCAAGCACTGCAATTAGCGTGTCATTCAGATAACTGGTAGTTACTGCATCATCATTAGCAATTGGTTGCGCGTAAGAAGTATCGGAAGTAATAAAATTATCAATAGCAAAGTAGGCAGGGTTATTCATACCAAAACCACCAGCAGTATCGGTAGAAGAAAGATGAAACTCCAGACTATCCACATTACCTAACGATTGCAAATCAACCCAACGCCAGTCTTTAACTATATAATCTTCTGCGCTATTAGCCGAACGAAAATCTGCTAAGAAAAAATCAACCGATTGTTGCTTCAAAGCTCCGTTATACCACCCTAAAACCGTCAAGCGAAACCAATCAGGGTCTGTGCCACTCACACCACCAAACTTCTTGGCAAATGCATCGCCATCTTTCATGCTTAAATATGCAAACGTAGCGTTGGTCACATAAAAGCCTTTAACCAATTTATGCGTAGCGTTATCGGTTAAACGAATCTTCGCGTTTCCATAATCATTAACTATAGCAAAATTAGGCGAACCATTATAACCACCTGCAGTTATTGTACTGTATTGATTTCCATAACCTGTAGTAATGCTATCTTTTACGTTTGAATAAGCAAAGCCGCTCCAAGAGAAATACGTTGTATTATAATCGTTAGCAAAATTGGCTAAGCCGCTGTTGAATCCTCCGCTTAAATCACTGCCATTCCAAAAGGTATCGGTAGTCAGTGGAAGGGTTTCGAAAGTAGAAACTGTTTGCGCAAAAATTTGTGTGGCGAAAAATATCGCGCCAAGTAATGTGTTGAACTTTTTCATGCTGAAAGTGTTTTTAAGTTTTAAAATGTTCAGCTACGAAAATGGAGAGTGAAAAAAGAAACCGTGCACTGTTTCAGTTCTCAGCCTTTCTTCCCGAAAGCTTTTGAAATTGTTGTAAAGGCAGGTCTTCTGGTTTACTCTGTTTCTATCGCCTTCCCGGCTTTTAC
>CAMBIM010000096.1 GCA_945867505.1 Chitinophaga pinensis | reverse complement strand
TGGTAATCAATATCTGGTTACTGCCGTTGCGGAACTTCACCAACGCCAACTGGCGTTCGTCCTGTTCCAGCTTGCCATGATACACATCATGAATAACCCCACTGTTGTGCAGCAACAAACTCATGCGGTCCACCGCATCGCGGTGATTGCAAAACACCAGCGTGGTCTCATTGCCGATTTTTGCCAGCAGCGCCATCAGCGCTTTCAACTTATCGTTCTCCTCTGCCCGCACCGTCTTCAGCGCCAGGTGCGGAGTAACATGACCTTTCAGAAAATTAATTTCCTCCGGTTGCACCAAACCGGCAAACGCAGGAATCTCCACGCCCCTCGTAGCCGAAGTTAGTATGCGCTTGTTCAGGTTCGGCAGGTGGCGGATAATAAACTCCATCTCTTTCTGAAACCCAAACTCCAGCGATTTATCAAACTCATCCAGCACCAGCGTCTTCACCATCTTCGTATCGAACGTTTCGCGCTCAATGTGATACATAATGCGCCCCGGTGTGCCCACCAGCACCGCAGGCGGATGCTGAAAATTATTCCGCTCCACCTTGGTATCGTGCCCGCCATAGCAGCAATTGATTTTGAAACCGGTGCTCATTGATTTGAATACATTCTCTATCTGCATGGCAAGTTCACGACTGGGAACTAATATTAATGCCTGCACACCCTCTACATCATTTTTTAGAAAGGAAAGTATGGGTAAAAGAAACGCTAAAGTTTTGCCCGAACCGGTTGGCGAAAGCAACACCATGTCCTGCCCTTTGCGCGTTTCGGCAGCTTCTAAAACAGCTTGCTGCATTTCGTTAAGGGCTTCAATCTTTAAGTTGGCTAGTATTTTCTGTATCATAATTTGAGGGGCGAAGGTAATTTTAATAGGGGTTGATGCCTGAAGAAAAGGGATTGATTTATACCAAGCAGGGTTAGACAACTAGAATACCAGGAAAAGTAAAAAAGAGTTTTGGAGCTTTGACAAAACCCCTTGGAGCGATAAAAAAGTGCGTTGGAGAGGTGACAAAACGCATTGGAGCAATGAAAATATGCATAAGTGTTAAGGAAATATGCGTTGGACGAAAATAAAAGTGCGTTGGACGAGTGAAAATATGCGTTGGAGAGGTGACAAAACGCGTTGGAGCAATGAAAATATGCATAAGTGTTAAAGAAATATGCTCTGGACGGGTAAAAAACTGTGATGTATTAGTGAATTAGTGATTGGGGATTAAACTCGAAACTTCTGACTGTGCTGCGCACCAACGCATGGGCTACCGAAGTTTCGGAAGGCTGAAAAAGAAGGGTGGTTTTAAATGGAAGGTTTGTTGTTGGTCATGCAACCAACAACTGCAGAGTAATAAATAAAAATGTGTTAGAAACCGCCCAGAGCTCCCGGGGCGGTTTTGTTTTAAATTTTCGCTAAAACT
The DNA here is from genome assembly GCA_945867505.1 of Chitinophaga pinensis. GTDB lineage: Bacteria > Bacteroidota > Bacteroidia > Chitinophagales > LD1 > Bog-950. Next base: position 8,179 of record CAMBIM010000096.1, on the reverse strand, counting down.
TCTTTTACTTTCTGCTCAATTAAATCGCGGACTTTTCTAAAATCTTCTTCGTTCATATCGCGCGGGTCGGGTATCTGCCAATCTTCGCGGTGATTGGCTCTTACATACGGACAGGCATCGCCACAACCCATAGTTATAGCGTATTCATATTCTACTTGTGGTATTTGCTGTAATGATTTTGAATCGTGAATACTTAAATCGTAACCCAGTTCTTTCATGGTGGCAATAGCTTTCGGGTTTATTTTGCCCGAAGGTTTTGAGCCCGCGCTGTAAGCGCGAACTAAATTTTTACCATGCTTGATAGCAAACGCCTGAGCCATTTGGCTCCGGTTACTATTTTCAATGCAAACAAATAGTATGTTTTTCATCGGTCATAAATTTTAGCAGCATTTGCCGCCTGGTGAACAACAACCGCTTTCTGTTTCGGCTCCAACTAATTCTAATTTCTTTTCAGGCACTCCGCAGTTATCTTTTGCAAGGCAATCGGTATGCTTTGGAACAAGCACAAAGTTTTCGCCTTCAAAACCCAAACTGTATTTGCCGATGGTTTCGGCTTGGTATTCTACTTCTATTTCTAAATCGGTGTCGCCCAAAATGTTTTTAGAAATATCAATAATGTTAAGCAAGCCAGTAGGCTTTAAACGGTGGTCAACATCTTCGGCAACCCAAATTTGCATGCTGGCAGTTTGTTCTTTGCGGACAGTGCCGCCACAATCAACAAAGTGTTTGCTTACCAAACCTATTTCGGTAATGTGAAAATGGCGCGGAACAAAAGCTCCGTTAGGCTGCACAAAAGTTAAAGTGCCTACTGTGCTTAGTTTGTTTTTTAGTTCTGATACTTTCATTTTGTATTTGGTTTTATAATTAACAACAATTGTTTTTCTTCTTTTCCATTTTGGTGGTTACGTGCGTAAAGAATTTTTGAAGCACGGTTAGTGCTTTTTCATCTACACAATAGCAGATAGCGTTTCCTTCAATGCTTCCCTTTATAAGCCCTACGTTTTTTAATTCCTTTAAATGCTGTGAAATGGTGGGTTGTGCTAATGGTAACTCGTTTACTATGTCGCCACAAATACAGGTATCTACTTTCAGGAGGTATTCAATAATTGCCACCCGTGCCGGATGCCCTAATGCTTTTGCCATAACGGCAATTGCATTTTGTTTATCGGTGAAATGTTCTGTTTTAGATGCGCCCATATTTGATTACTATATTGCAATATTACGATAGACTTTGAAACAAACAAATGTTTCGGCAAATTTTTAACGGAAAGGCGGCTGTTGGGTTAGGGTTTGCAGCGGAAATCTTTTTTTGCTGTGAGTGAAAGGGCGGCTTTCGCGCGTGGGGATTGCTTCGGTCGCAGAGTCTCCCTCGCAATGACGACACATACAGCAAAAAAAATTACTCATGCTATGATTAACTTTTAAAGGAATTCGTGAATCGCTTCGCTTATTTGTAGCGGAAAGCCAGACCGCGCGCTCTGGCGCTGGAACACCAATAAATAAATTTACGGATTGAAAGATTTACCTATTGACGGATTGGATTAAATCTGTAATTCTGTAAATCCGTCAATCTGTAATTACATTAGCCCCGTGATAAAAATCGGCCTCATCAGCGACACGCATAGCTACCTCGACAAAAAAGTGTTCGAGGTATTTAAAGACGTGGATGAAATATGGCATGCCGGTGATTTGGGAACCATTGAGCTGTGCGATGAGCTGAAAAACTTTAAGCCCTTTTTTGCCGTTTACGGAAACATAGACAATAAGGACATACGGATGGATTATCCTCTGAACCTGGTGCTGGAGCGCGAGGGTTTTAAAATACTGATGACGCATATTGGCGGCTACCCCAACAACTACGAGCCCAAGGCGCGCAGGCAGATTGAGGAGGTGATGCCCGATATTTTTATCTGCGGGCACTCGCACATTTTAAAGGTAATGCGCGATGCGAAATACCACAACATGGTGGTGATGAACCCTGGTGCTGCGGGTTTGCAGGGTTTCCATAAAATGAAGACGGTGCTGCGGTTTACGCTGAACGATAAGAAGATTGAGAACCTGGAGGTGGTGGAGTTGGGCAAGCGCGGGGAAATAATTTAATATTGCGCGCTGATGGATAAAGCCACACATAGAATGCTCCTTTACGGGGCGCTGAACATTAAGAACCGTTTTCTGGGCATGTATAAGCAGGCGAATGCGGGTCACGTTGGTTGTTCGCTAAGCGTGGCGGAGATGCTGACCTTTGTGCGCTTTGGATGGATGAAGGATACGGATGAAATTATTTTAAGCAAAGGACACGCAGCGGCTGCGCTTTACTCAATGCTTGCCGAGGACGGCACGCTGACGGAAGACGACATTAAAACTTTTTACCAAAACAATACCTACTTAGCCGCGCACCCTCCGGTGAATAAAATTAAGCGCATACCTTTTGCTACCGGCAGCCTTGGTCACGGGCTTTCGATTGCCGCAGGTTTAGGGCTTGCTCAAAAACTAAAGAAGACGGACAAGCAGGTTTTCTGCATAACCAGCGATGGAGAAATTAATGAGGGCAGCACTTGGGAAGCGGCTTTATTTATTGCGCATCATAACCTAAACAATGTGGTTTGGCTGATTGACCGCAATAAATTACAGGGCTACGGAAGAACGGAAGATGTAATGAAGTTGGAACCACTTGCAGATAAACTTCGTGCTTTCGGTTTTGAAGTGGTGGAAGCTAATGGGCATGACTTCGAATCGCTCGAAAACGCAAAGAGCAAATCGCAAAGGGCAACAAAACCAACTGCGATAATTTGTAATACTACAAAGGGCAATGGTTGGAAGACCTATGAGGATAAAGTGGATTGCCATTATCTACCGATGAAGGATGACCAGTATAGTTTGATAACAGAAGAAGTGAAACGCGATTTTGAAAAAAGACTTACAGCCATAGGATGAGAGTAGAGTTTGCCCAATCCATGATTAACGCCTTTGATAAGAACGATAACCTCGTTTTTATTACCGGAGATTTAGGCTACATGGCTTTAGAAAAAGTGCAGGAGAAGTTTGGCGAGAAGTTTATTAATGCCGGTGTTGCCGAGCAAAACATGATAACCGTTGCGGCTGCATTGGCACACGAAGGTTTTATTCCGTGGACTTACAGCATCTCTCCTTTTGTAACGCTTCGCCCATACGAGCAGATTAGAAATGATGTTTGTCTGCACAACTTACCGGTGAAGATTGTGGGCAACGGTGGAGGTTATGGCTACGGCATTATGGGTGCCACGCACCATAACATTGAAGACATTGGTGCTTTGCGCATTCTGCAAAACATGCGCATTTATGTTCCCTTTACCGTAAGCGATGTGGAGCAGGCGGTGGAGCAAATGATTGCGGATAAAAGCCCGAACTACCTGCGCTTGAACATGGGAGCAAAAATCAGTCAACCGGTGGCACCCTTTAATCAATGGAGAAAAATAAAGGATGGCACTAAGGGAGTGGTTGTAGGCACTGGCCCTGTGACAGAAAATATTCTTAATTCTGAATTTGCAGATGATTTAGAGGTTTGGGTAGTGAGTATCTTCCCGATTGTTGAATTACCAAGTGAATTGGTTTCATCGGTTAACACAACTCAAAAGCTAATAACCATAGAAGAACATAATGGCGAATGCGGTTTGCGCGAAACGCTTTCGTATCATTTAATGAATCATCTTACTTCAAACATCAAGATTCTTTCCCTCGCTGCTTCGGGTTACCCAAGTGGTAAGTATGGGGACCAGAAATTCCATCAGGCTGAAAACAATTTAGGTGGTGAAGGAATGGTTAAGGAGTTGAGTGCTTTCCTTTGCTAAGATTTCCGAGTCTGCGTAATTTCAGCATATTTACACCATGTCTTTACCCGATAAAATACAGGCAGAAGTTCTCAAGTTAGAAGGACCAATTGTAATTTTTGGTGCTGGTGGTTTTATCGGTGCAAACCTGCTTCGCAGCGTTCTGGAATACCGCAAAGATGTTTTTGCCGTTACCAGCAAGCCGTTTGTACCGTGGAGGCTGGATGATGTTAACCCAAAGCATATTCTTCACTGCAATATCATCAAGAAGAACCAGGTTGAGGAGTTGTTTAAAGAACATCGCTTTAAAACCATTTTCGATTTAGCAGCTTACGGTGCTTACAGCAAGCAAGCCGATGTTGATTTAATTTACGAAACCAATTTCATAGGCTTACTTAATCTGTTAGAGATTTCATCGCAGTTTGCTATCAAGGCTTTTGTGCATGCAGGCAGTTCATCGGAATACGGATTGAATGCGTCTGCACCAAAAGAAGATGACCCGCTTGAACCGAATTCGCATTATGCGGTAACCAAGGTTGGTGCTGCGCACATGATAAAGTTCTACGGAACCATTAAGGAAGTTCCGGTGGCGAATTTGCGTTACTACTCTATTTACGGAGCGTTTGAAGAACCGGATAGATTGATTCCGCAGTTGATTGATAAAGGAATGAAGGGGACTTATCCCCCCTTGGTGCAACCGGATATATCCCGCGACTTTGTTTACATAGATGATGCGGTTTTAGCTACGCTCCTATCGGCTACCAATATTCAAAACATAAGAGGTAAGTCACTGAACATTGCGAGCAATCATAAAACTACTATTCGGGATATAGCTTCGGCTATCAAGGATATTTTCAGCATTGAGAAGAATCCTGAGTGGGGCGATATGCCCAACCGCAAATGGGATTTGAAAGAATGGTATGGCGATGCTTCGCTGGCAAAAGAATTGATTGGCTGGCAGAACGAAACTCCCCTTAAAGAAGGCTTAAGCAAAAATGCAGAATGGCAGAAAGCATACTCGATGCCGCTGTATGAAAAGAAACTGGTGCAGGATAAAATCCGTCACAAGCTTACAGCGGTTATTGCCTGCTATAAGGACGAACAGGCCATTCCGTTTATGTATGAGCGACTATCAAAAACCTTTCAGAAGATTGCCGTTGACTACGAAATAATTTTCGTGAACGATTGTTCGCCCGATAACACCAACGAAGTTTTACAGAAGATAGTGAATGAAGATGACCATGTGATTGCGATTGAACATTCCCGCAACTTTGGTTCTCAAGCTGCTTTCCTCTCAGGCATGGAAATATCTACAGGTGATGGTGTTATTCTGCTTGACGGAGATTTACAGGACCCGCCTGAATTGATTGAGCAGTTCTATGGTGAATATCAGAACGGATTTGATGTGGTATATGGCAGAAGAGTAGCGCGGGAAGGAAACCAGACATTGGTTTCGTTTTATAAAATGTTCTATCGCTTGTTCCGCAGCGTGAGTTATGTGCCGATTCCTTTGGATGCAGGTGACTTTAGTTTAATGGATAGAAAAGTGGTAAACGAATTAGTGAAGCTGCCGGAGACTGACCAGTTTATGCGCGGACTCCGTGCCTGGGTTGGTTTTAAGCAGACCGGTGTGGATTATACGCGCCCCGAAAGAATGTTTGGAGTAACTACCAACAACTGGCGCAAAAATATTGCTTGGGCACGCAAAGCCATTTTCAGTTTCAGTTTTGTGCCTTTGGAGTTGATGACTTATTTAGGTTGGTCGCTTACGCTGCTTTCATTCGTTGCCATCATCGTTCAGGTTGCTGCTTACTTTATTTATAGAAATGTGCCACACGGCATTACCACGATTATTGTTCTTATCCTCTTCTTTGGAGGATTGAACATGCTCGCCATTTCTGTTCTTGGAGAATATCAAGGGAAGATATTAGAAGAGAGCAAGCGCAGACCGAAGTTTATTCGCAGAAATATATACCGTAAAGTTTACTAATGGCAGAAGGTTTCCGTCCAGTCAATAATACTCCACCTACTTCATTCTACGGGAAGATTAAGTTCTATGGGAGAATGCTTTTGGATTTACAGATACTTACGATTTACAGAGACATCGTAAAAATAATTCCTGCATATAAAGGAAATGTTTTGGATGTAGGCTGCGGACAATCGCCTTATAAGTTTTTATTGAACACTGCTGACACTAAATATTTTGGAGTGGATATAGTTGATGCGGAAAAGTTCGATTATGACAACTCTGACATTACTCCTTTTGATGGCGAGAATATTCCGTTTGAAGATGGAAAGTTTGATGGATTGATTTGCACCGAGGTATTAGAGCATGTGCAGAATTATCAGAAACTGATTGATGAAATGCACCGCGTAATAAAGAAAGGCGGAACCGGTATTGTTACCATTCCGTGGAGCGCGAGGTATCATTACATTCCATACGATTTCTTTCGATATACACCAAGTAGTTTGAAGACTATGTTCAGCAAGTTTAGTGAAACTAAGATTACCAACAGGGGGACAGACATTGCAAATATTGCTAATAAAGTAATCGTGCTTTGGTTCAGGAATCTTCTTCCTTCTCAAATATGGAAATGGATTTTTGTTCCGGTGTGGGTGGTGCTTTCGCCTATTCTCATCACGGTAGTTTTGCTCGCTCATCTTTCGTTGCTCTTGAATTTGGGAAGCGATGAAGACCCGCTGGGCTACACCATCATAGTAAAGAAGTAAATGGAAAATATAAAAGACGACAGAGGATTTAATCAGGTTTGGGGCGATAGCAAATCTACCCGCGTGCGTGCCGAGCGCAGATGCGAATACATGATTTCGCAGATGCAGGTGCAGCCAAATAAATCGGTAATGGAAATTGGATGCGGCACTGGCAAGAACGCTTTTATACTGGCTAAGAAAACCGGCATGAACGTTTTAGGAACAGATTTATGTATTCCGTTTGTTGAAGAAGCAAAAGAGAAGCACCGGTTAACCAACCTGCGTTACGATATTCTTGATTTTAATAAAGCTGACCAGTTTAAAGGCGAGAAGTTTGAATACATCATCGGTAACGGAATTCTGCATCACTTGTATTATCATTTAGATGAAGCTTTTACCAATATGCTCCACCTGCTGAAAGATGGCGGCAAAATTATTTTCCTTGAGCCTAATATTTACAACCCGTATGTGTATCTGATATTCTCTTATGCGGCACTTCGCAAGGCAACGCATTTAGAGCCAGATGAAATGGCTTTCTCTAAAAGCTTTGCCACAGAAAAATTGGCCAAAGCGGGTTACAAAAACATTAAGGTAGAATACAAAGACTTTTTGCTGCCAGGTGTTCCTGATGCACTGATTACACCTTCTGTTCTTATAGGCGATGTGCTGGAAAAGATTCCTTTGGTTAAAAACGTTTCTCAGTCTATTTTTATTTCTGCGCAGAAGTAATGTACAAAAATATCATCTGGAGCAGGGTCAAAGGATGAAGGCTAAAACGCTTCGACTTCGCTCAGCGTGACATAATGTGCCAGTGCTTCCCCTAATTTGTATTTTGTAAAGGAGTAATTACTTTGCCGCTCAAATTTTACCAATGGCTAAGCAGCAGAACAAACCTCAACCTAAAGCAGAAACTAAGGTTGAACCGAAAAAAGAATACCTTCTAACTCCTCTCCTTTCTGAACAGCTTTCTAAGAAGTTATTCTTCGGCTTTGCTGTTGCTTTGTTTTTGCTGATGGTTTCGGTAAGTCATCAATACGGTATTTCGGGCGATGAGAATTTTCACCGCATGTATGGTCACCACATCGTTAACTTCTATACTTCTTTCGGAAAAGATACTACGGCTTCATCTAACATCGGTGCCGATTCATTGATGGTTTATTACGGTGGATTTTATGACGGCACGGCTGCTGTGCTTTCTAAAGCTATGCCTTCGGTAAACGAATGGGATATCCGCCACGCGTGGAACTCGATGTTCGGATGGTTTGCTATGCTGTGTGCCGGTTTAATTGCCGTGGAAGTTGCCGGTTGGCAGGCGGGTTTAATTACGCTTATTTTAATGGCATTCTCTCCGCGCTTTTTTGGCGAGAGCATGAACAACCCGAAAGATATAACCATGGCAGCAGGTTATATGATAACCTATGTTTTCATTCTTAAGTTCTTAAAACAATTGCCCAAGCCGACTTTAAAAACGGCTATATGTTTAGGTTTGAGTATTGGTATGGCCATGGGTATACGTATAGGTGGTTTGTTGCTTATACCTTATCTGTTTTTGTTTTATGGGTTGGCTATGTGGGTCTTGCTGGGCACCAGCGAGGTGTTTAACTTCTCTAAATTTAAAGAGAACATCTGGCCGAGTTTTAAATTCGCCTTACTGGCTTCGGTGC
>CAMBIM010000095.1 GCA_945867505.1 Chitinophaga pinensis | reverse complement strand
AATACAGCAAGGTGGCGAATTTAAAAAATTAACATTTGCTTAATATTCTAAATATACTTTCGCCTAATTCTTAAAAACAAAAACAACATTATGGCTTTAGGTAAAATATTCTCTTTCTTAGTTCCTAAGGATAAAAACTTCTTTAAACTGTTTTCGCAAGCGTCAGAGAACTTGGTAGAAATATCAAAGGTGTTTTCTGAAATGGCGAATGCGCCTATGGAGAAACGTCACGAGTTGCTCAAGAAGATTTCAGATTTAGAGCATGTGGGCGATGAAATTACGCACCAGATATTTACTGAGTTAAGCACCAATTTTATTACTCCCTTCGACCGCGAAGATATTTCTTATCTAGCTTCTTCATTAGATGATATTGTTGATTACATAGATGGTTCGGCTAAGCGTATTGATACATATAGAATAGAGGACATTACTCCGGCTATGAAAAAGCTTTGTGAGATTATTGAACATTCGGCTAAGGAAATTCATATCGCTGTTTCAAATATGCGGGATATGAACAATGCGGTACGCATTCGCGAAGCCATTGTGCGCATTAATAGTTTAGAAAACCATGCCGATGATGTGTTTGATACGGCTATTGCCGATTTGTTCGACAACGAAAAGGATGCTATTAAGATTATGAAGATGAAGGAAATTCTTAGCAACATGGAAACTGCTACCGATAAATGCGAAGATGTGGCGAATGTGATTGAAACCATTATGGTAAAGAATTCTTAATTTAAAATTGAAGAATGAAGATTTAAGATTGGGGTTTTACTTCAATACTCAGTCTTAAATATTAAATCAAAAAAGATGTTAGAAATTCTTATTGTAGTTATAGTGTTAGCCTTGGTCTTCGATTTCATCAATGGTTTTCACGATTCGGCAAACTCTATTGCCACCATTGTTTCTACCCGGGTGCTTACTCCTTTTCAAGCGGTAATTTGGGCTGCTTTCTTTAATGTAGTGGCTTATTGGATTTCCACCGAACTTAAAGTGGCAGATACCGTTGCTAAAACAGTTAAACCTGAATCTATCACCCTTACCGTAATTATGGCGGGTTTAGTTGCCGCTATTTTCTGGAACTTATTAACCTGGTATTTGGGTATTCCTTCTAGTTCTTCACACACACTAATGGGTGGTTTTGCCGGTTCGGCTATTGCCCATGCAGGTTTTGGTGTAGTTAACCTAGACAAAGTATTAAAAACAGTTTCATTTATTGTATTGGCTCCGCTTATTGGTTTGCTCTTATCCTATTTTATTTCCGTATTGCTCCTTTGGACTTGCAGAAAAACCAACCCTTTCAAGATGAATGGCTGGTTTAAGCGTCTGCAGTTAGTGTCATCTGCCTTGTTTAGTATTGGGCATGGTGGCAACGATGCTCAAAAGGTAATGGGAATTATTGCAGCAGCTATGATGGTGTACGTTCATAAAACCGGCTTAGATGGAAATAGTATTCCTGAATGGATGCGCGTAATAGAGGTAAACGGCAAAATCAAAGATATTCCGCACTGGGTAGTGCTGGCTTGCTACAGCGCTATTGGTTTAGGTACATTAATGGGTGGCTGGAGAATTGTAAAAACAATGGGAAGCAAAATTACCAAGCTCACTCCTTTTGAAGGTGTAGCTGCAGAAACTGCCGGAGCAATTACTTTGTTTGCTACCGAGCGTTTGGGTATACCGGTTTCTACTACACATACCATTACCGGTTCTATTATAGGTGTTGGTTTAACTAAGCGTATTTCTGCGGTTCGTTGGGGGCTTACCATCAATATTCTTTGGGCGTGGATATTGACCATTCCTGTTTCGGGCGCAGTAGGTGCAGGAATTTACTTTGTAATGAAACAGTTTTTTGGAGAGTAAAACATGACTTTAATGTTTTTAGTGATGCCATTCCTCAAAGGGATGGCATCGCTGCTTTAATGCGGTCATATTATTTGTTTTGTCTAATATCATACTATGAAACTTCCTTCACTCCAATTGCTTTTCTCTTCTTTAACCTACACCTGTAAAAGATTTCCGTTTGTAATACTTGCTGCTTTTGCGGGCACGGTTATCAGTATTATGCTGTTGGAAGGGAAGTTTGGCAGTAACGCAGAACTCATTCTTGCTAAAGTATTGATGACTTCTTCGCTTGGTTTGCCTTTGTTTTTTGCAGTGCATATTTTTTGCGAACGCACTTTGGCTAAACCTATGTTTAAGTTTACAGCGTTTGTTACTGCGCTGTTTGTTTTGGTGCAGTTTTATTTCTCATTAGCCGGTTGGGATACCGACAAAGGCACTATTTTCTACCGGTTTTTCTTTTGGAGCACGGGCTTACATTTGGTGGCAGCGTTTTCAGCCTTCTTTATTCAAGATGAACTAAACGGCTTTTGGCAATTCAACAAACAATTGTTTTTGCGCTTTCTTACTGCGGCTTTGTATAGTGGTGTGCTTTACCTGGGTTTGGCGGGTGCCATACTTGCAGTAGATGAATTGTTTAATGTAAAAATCAGAAGTGAAGTGTATGGCGACTTATGGTTCTTGATTGCAGGTTTGTTCAATACAATCTTCTTTTTAGGTGGAATTACCGAACCGGTTGCATCGCTCAATAAGGAGACTTCTTACCCTAAAGGATTAAAAGTATTTACCCAGTATGTTTTAATTCCGCTGGTGACTATTTACTTGCTTATTCTTTATGCCTATACAGGAAAGATTTTAGTGCAAATGAATTTACCCAAAGGTTGGGTGGCTAACTTGATTCTCGGTTTTTCAGTTACCGGTATTCTTTCCTTGCTTTTGGTTTATCCTGTACGGGAGCAAGAAGAGAACAAGTGGATTAAAACCTTCTCGCGGTTTTACTATTTCAGTTTAGTGCCGTTGATTGTTCTTTTGTTTATAGCGATCGGTATTCGCATTTCGGCTTATGGGGTTACTATTGAGCGATACATTGTGGCTATGCTTGGCGTTTGGTTGGCAATGATTACCCTTTATTTTATCTTCTCTAAAGCAAAAAACATAATTCTTATTCCGCTTACGCTGTCGATGTTTTTGTTTGGCTGTTGTTTTGGTCCTTGGGGAATGTTTAAAGTTTCGGAGCGCAGCCAGTTAAAGCGTTTACTCACTTTGTTAGATAAGAATGGTGCAATGGTAGGAGGAAAGATTATTACGCTTACCGATGCCGGTTTAAAGAAGATAAAAATTAAAGACCTTAACCAGATAAACTCTATACTGGAATACTTAAGTAATGCACATGGCTTTGAAGGAATGAAAGACTGGCTGAGCGAAGACTGTAAACAGAAAGTATTTACCGACTCGCTGAATAAAAACCGTTACGACCAGCAAGATTTGCTGAAGAAATGCATGGGTGTTTATGGTTACTCAGATTACAGAAATGAGAGCTATGAATCTGAAATAAACGTGAACATTTACGGCAACCAGTTAAATGAAAGTGCAGGTATTGATGTTTCGGGTTACGATAGACTTTATGAGTTTAATGCCAACGCTTATAACGACAATGAAACCATAAGTAAGGATGATAGCTATACTAAGCTTGAAGAAAACGAAATGACCTTTTACCTGGATGGCGAAAAACAATTTGACTTGAAGTTAGATACCATTGCAACTAAACTTCGAGCGTTGCCTCATCAAAAATATAATGCCTACAACGCTAAGCCCGAAGAAATGACTTTTGAGTATGCTAACCTGCAAGGCAATAGAGTAAAGATTATCTTCAACTCGGTTCAATTAAATTTTACAGACTCAACTACCTTGGTAAGCGCAATAAGCGGATATGTATTGCTGAAGAAACTTTAGGTGCGGTTATGCTTTAAAGATGTCTTCTTTTGAGCTTTCGTAGCCTTCGTCAATTAATAAGTGTTTGCCGTCTGCGGCTTCGGTGGCTAATACATCGCAACGTTCGTTGTAGGGGTGGTCGTTGTGGCCTTTAATCCATTTCATTTTTACTTTATGCTTGGGCAAGATTTTCAAAAATCTTTTCCATAAGTCAGGATTCTTCTTATCCTTAAAACCCTTCTTCGCCCAACCAAACACCCAGCGTTTATCAATAGAATCAACCACATATTTAGAGTCGGAGTAAATAACTACTTCTAAACCTTCGCGGGTTAGGGTTTCTAAACCAACAATAACAGCCAGTAATTCCATACGGTTATTGGTGGTCATTCGGTAGCCTTGCGACAGTTCTTTTTCCTGATTTCCATATTTAAGAATAGTTCCATAGCCGCCCCGTCCAGGGTTACTTCTTGCCGAACCATCGGTATATATTTCTACAACTGCCATTGCGGTAAAAGTAAAAGTTTGTGTTACAACACAAACTGCACTCCCGCAAATTTTACTCATTATTGCCGAGTGAAGAACTTAGAAATTTCTATTGTTAGTGTGGAGGAGCTTCCGGCTTTGGCAAAAAGTATTTTGCAGTTTGCAGAAGATAGAAAAGTGTTTGCTTTTTATGCCCAAATGGGCGCAGGCAAAACAACTTTGATAAAAGAAATTTGCAGACAACTCGGCTCTACCGATAATTTCAGCAGCCCGACATACAGCGTAGTTAATGAGTATTCGGGTGTTTCTAATTCTAAAATCTTCCATATTGATTGCTACAGGTTAAAGAATCTTGAAGAAGCTTTGAGTATAGGCATGGAAGAATATTTAAGTGGCGATAACTTCTGTTTTATAGAATGGCCCGAGCTGGTAGAACTGCTTTTGCCTGCTGATGTGGTAAAAATCTCTATCCGCACCGATGAGAATGTGCGGAATGTGTCTATTTTTACCCAGTAGCCACATTCACCCAAACTCATGTCAGAAAAAAGAAAAGATTTTGAAGGCATTGCAAGCAAACTCGGGTTGCAACCTTTAGAGCAGCCCACTATGGTTGCAAACAGAAAAGCCAAATTATTTATCGGTATTCCTAAAGAAAAAGGATTTCAGGAGCATCGAATTGGATTAACGCCAGAATCGGTAAAAACGCTGGTGGCTAACGGTCACCGAATTCTTATTGAGCGCGGGGCAGGTACAGATTCTAACTTCTCTGATAATGATTACTCCGAAGCCGGTGCTGAAATTTCAGACAACATTGCAGAGATTTTTAAGGCAGATATTATTATCAAAATTGCTCCGCTTCAGTTAGAAGAAGTTGAGCTGATGCAAACCGGGCAAACGCTTATTTCGCCACTTCATCTTCCTGCTTTAAAAAAAGAATACATACAGTTGTTGATGAAGAAAAAGGTAACTGCGCTTGCCTTTGAATATACTAACGATGAAACAGGTCGCTTTCCATTTGTGCGTGCCATGAGTGAAATAGCCGGTAACTCGGTTATACTTTTAGCAGCAGAATTTTTGAGCAATGCCAACGAAGGAAAAGGCATTTTGCTAGGTGGTATTTCCGGTGTTCCTCCTGCAAAGGTGGTTATACTTGGTGCCGGTATGGTAGGCGTGTTTGCGGCACGTGCAGCTATTGGTTTAGGAGCTATTGTTTCGGTGTTCGATAACAACGTTTACAAACTGCAGCGCTTGCAGGATAAAATTAACTCACGCGTTTTTACTTCTACTTACTCACCGGTAATTTTGGAACAGGAACTGCAAACTGCTGATGTAGCCATTGGTGCCATTCACTCTAAACACGGCAGAACTCCAATTTTGGTGACAGAAGAAATGGTTTCTAAAATGAAAGCCGGCAGCGTAATAATTGATGTCAGTATTGACCAAGGCGGTTGTTTCGAAACATCAGAAGTTACTTCTCATGCCAACCCTACTTTTAAAAAATATGATGTTACGCATTATTGTGTGCCTAATATTCCTTCGCGCGTTTCGCGCACGGCTTCTCATGCGTTCTCCAATATTCTTATGCCAATACTTTTACGCTGTGGCGAAGTTAGCGGCATGAAAAACCTCATCTACGAAAATAGCGGCATACGCAACGGAATTTATCTTTACAAGGGCAATTTGACTAACGAACATTTAGCCGGTTTGTTTGGTATCAAGAGCAGTAATCTTGATTTATTGTTTGCTACTAATTTATAGACAATTTTTCTCTAAATGATGTGAGAAATGTAAGAGGAGAGATAAGAACTAAGTTCTTCTCTAATTGTTAGAAAATTCCTTCATTTATATTTCCCGAAACAATTTCATTTGCGAAAAATATAATTATCCAATGACACTACTTGATGGCAAAAAACTTTCAGAAGAACTAAAACTTGAAATAGCAGAAGAAGTTAAACAACTAACCGCAACCGGTAGAAAACAACCACACCTGGCTGCCATATTAGTGGGTAATGATGGAGGAAGTTTAACTTACGTAGGGCACAAAGTAAAGTCGTGCGAACAGGTTGGTTTTAAATCAACACTCTTGCATTTTGATGATTCTATTACCGAAGAGTTTTTGTTAGACGAAGTAAAGAAGTTGAATGAGAATAGCGATGTAGATGGTTTTATCGTGCAATTGCCTTTGCCTAAGCACATCAATCCCGATAAGGTAATTATGAGCATCGACCCAAAGAAAGATGTAGATGGGTTTCATCCGGTAAACGTTGGTAAGGTTACACTTGGCTTGCCCGCTTATGTTTCGGCTACCCCACTAGGTATTACTAAAATTTTGGAACGATATAATATTGAAACTGCCGGCAAGCATTGCGTGGTTATTGGTAGAAGTAATATTGTAGGCCGACCAATGAGTATTTTAATGAGCGGTCAAGCAAAAACCGGAAACGCTACGGTTACCATTTGTCATTCAAAAACGAAAAACTTAAAAGAAATAACTCTTCAAGCCGATATTATAATTGCTGCTCTAGGTAAGCCCGAGTTTTTGACTGGCGAAATGGTAAAAGAAGGCGCAGTGGTAATCGATGTAGGTACTACTCGCGTTGTAGACACAACAACCAAGAGTGGTTGGCGTTTAAAAGGTGATGTGAAATTTGATGAAGTATCCGTTAAGTCTTCTGCCATTACTCCGGTGCCGGGTGGTGTTGGCCCTATGACGGTAGTTTCATTATTACTAAACACTTTAAAAGCTGCCAAAAATGAAGTCAACTAAATTCTGTCTGCTTGTATTTGGCGTTTGTCTGCTCCTGGTTTCTTGTAAAGAAAAAGCAAAGCTCGCCAGCGATACCGCACCTATAACCGGTAAGCAAACTTATGCTGATTCTGCCTCTTCATCAGTAAAAGTATTTAATCAGGATGGCAAGGTTTGCATTCAGCAAGCCAATACTTATTATGAGTTGATAGATGCCTATGAAGGCACAGCAAGAGTTCCTTTATTACTTAAAATCAAGAAAACGGAGTTGTGTTTTGCCGATTCAACCAACAAAGACAAAGTGTATGAAATAAGTGCGAAGAGTGTGATGGATACTAAAACAGTCGAATGGAACGCACAGTTTATAGCTACCGACATTCAATTTAAAGACAATACGCTACTTGCGGTGCATGAAGGAACTGCATCGGAAGAAGATTTACTAAAGCGATTCAGTTTGTTGGATGGAAAGGAAGTTTTCGGCAGTTCGTATGGCGAAGTAAAATTGGCTATTCCGAACGTGAAGGATAAACGATTTATTGGTTTCACCTCGCAAAAGGCGGTTACTAATCCAATTAAGGAATTGAATATAGAAAACCTGTTAGGTGTAATCAAATACGGGTCAAGCACTTCGGCTGGTAATGCTTTTAAAGTTATATTGAAGCGTTCAGCAATAGCAACAAAAATTCCTACCTACACTCCCGATATTTTTTTGGTAGCCGCCAACGAAAATACGACCGTAATTGAAGATGGCAAATCGGTTATTTTGATGAAAACCGATGAGCATTACCAAAAGGCAGATGTAAAAGACTTTTTCGTAAAACTTACCTTCTATTATGGCGATGATAACGAGGCTACCGAAATTATTATTCCAATAACAAATGATGAACTTAACTTGAAATCAGCCAAATATGATAAGGACATATTTGACATTCAGCCTTACTAAGTTTATCTTGTATTACCTGCTATTGTTTATTATTCTCCTATCATTAAATTGTGCCGGTTTCGTGTCTATGCTAATTTGTAAAACAGTGTTTTAATGAAGAAATATTTCCTCCTCCCTGTATCTGTTCTATTTGCTTTATTGATTTTTGCGCAAGTGCCTCAAGCAGTCAACTATCAGGCCGTGGCACGTAATGCATCAGGCAATGTATTAGCTAATCAATACGTTTCGCTTCGTTTATCGGTTAACAATGGTATAAACCCCGGTTTTACAGAGTATCAAGAGACACATTCAAATGTGCTCACTAATCAATTTGGATTATTTACGGTTAAGATTGGCTTGGGAACTCCTACAATAGGCAGCTTCCCTAACATTGATTGGTCAACCGGTAATAAGTATTTATTGGTTGAATATGATCCTAACGGAGGAACAAACTACCTAAACATGGGATCTACTCAATTATTGAGTGTTCCCTATGCGTTGTATGCTGAAACATCTGGAGGAACTGCTTTGCCCGGACCAACAGGAGCTACAGGTGCAACAGGCGTTGGTGTAACAGGGCCAACTGGCCCTGCGGGTATCAATGGAATTAACGGAGTAAATGGTGTAACAGGAGCAACAGGAAGCACAGGAGCAATTGGTTCAACAGGCGCAACGGGTAGCACGGGAGTTACAGGTTCTACTGGAAACACAGGCAGCACGGGAGCAAATGGAGTAACTGGTTCTACTGGAAATACGGGCAGCACGGGTGACACTGGCTCAACTGGCGCAACTGGTTCAACAGGAAATACAGGTGTTACTGGCTCAACTGGAGCTGCGGGTTCCACAGGCAATACAGGAAGCACAGGAGCAACTGGCGCAACAGGTAATACTGGAGTTAGTGGTAACACAGGCGCAACTGGAGCAACCGGAAATACTGGTTTGACAGGCGACACTGGAGCAACAGGCTCTGCAGGAAGCACTGGAGCTACAGGTTTAACCGGTTCAACAGGCGCAACGGGTAGCACGGGAGCAACTGGTTCTACTGGTGTAACGGGCTCAACAGGAACTACAGGAGCAACAGGAAGCACAGGAGCAATTGGTTCAACAGGCGCAACGGGTAGCACGGGAGTTACAGGTTCTACTGGAAACACAGGCAGCACGGGTGACACTGGCTCAACTGGTTCTACTGGAAATACAGGTAGCTCAGGAGCAACTGGTTCAACAGGAAATACAGGTGCGACAGGCGCTACGGGAGCTACCGGAACGGGAGCAACTGGCTCTACCGGAGCCACCGGTTCAACGGGTGCAACTGGAACTATAGGTAATACTGGTTCAACAGGAGCCACGGGGGCTACAGGTGTCGCTGGTTCAACAGGCTCAACGGGAAACACAGGTTCAACAGGTGCAACAGGCGCCACGGGTGTTACAGGTGGCACAGGCAATACGGGTTCAACGGGTGCAACTGGAACTATAGGTAATACTGGTTCAACAGGAGCCACGGGTGCTACTGGCAGTACGGGCGTAACAGGCGCAACAGGAAACACGGGCGCCACAGGTTCTACAGGAGCTACAGGCGCAACAGGCAACACAGGTTCGACAGGAAGCACTGGTGTTAATGGTTCTACGGGAGCAACAGGAGTTACTGGTTCTACTGGAAATACTGGTAGCACAGGAGCAACGGGAGCAACTGGTTCTACAGGAAATACAGGCAACACTGGCGCAACGGGAGTTACTGGTTCTACAGGAAATACAGGCAACACTGGCG